>CAZJFI010000018.1:0-15982 GCA_964545265.1 uncultured Phocaeicola sp. | reverse complement strand
TAACAGTGCAAACATACGCATTTTTAAGGGTTTTTCCGTACATTTGCGGAAGAAAACTTAATATAATTTGTCATCCTGAGTGAAACGAAGGATCTGGATACATAAAGTGATGGATACAGATTCTTCGTCACTACGTTCCTCAGAATGACATAAATAATATGTAATAGAAACGAAATGAACGGAATATACATTCTTCTGACTATATTGATATACTTCGGCTTGTTGCTCTTGGTAGCCAAGCTGACCAGCAAACGGGCGGATAATGATGCTTTCTTCCGCGGAAACCGCAAGTCGCCCTGGTATGTGGTGGCTTTTGGTATGGTGGGTGCATCGCTATCGGGGGTGACATTTGTATCGGTACCCGGTATGGTGCGCGGCATTGACATGACTTATATGCAGACATGCATGGGGTTCTTTGTGGGGTATCTCATCATAGCCCATGTATTGTTACCTCTATATTATAGGCTGAACCTGACTACTATCTATACGTACCTGAAGGAACGCATCGGGCTTTGTTCTTACAAGACGGGAGCCTGGTTCTTTCTCTTGTCGAAGATTATCGGGGCAGCTGCCCGACTCTATTTGGTATGCCTTATTTTGCAACACTATGTGTTCGATGCGTACCGGATTCCTTTCTTTGTCACGGTGACGGGCATTGTGATTCTTATCTGGCTCTATACCCGCAAGAGTGGCATCAAGACCATTGTATGGACGGATAGTTTCCAGACATTTTGTTTGTTGATGGCTTTGGGGTTGATTCTTTACCAGGTGGCCACACAGATGAATCTGGATTTCACGGGCATGGTACAAGCCATTCAGGAAAGTGATTACAGTAGGATATTTGTATTCGATGATTGGGGAAGCAAACAGAATTTCTTCAAGCAATTCTTCAGTGGTATATTCATAACCATTGTGATGACGGGGCTCGACCAGGATATGATGCAGAAGAACCTCACCTGCAAAAGCTTGAAGGATGCCCGGAAGAACATGTATTGCTACGGCCTGTCTTTTGTGCCGGTGAACTTCCTGTTCCTTTCATTAGGGGTGTTGCTACTATTGTTTGCATCCCAACAAGGATTGGCCTTGCCGTCGGCGGGCGATGATATCCTCCCCTTCTTTGCGGCCGAAGGGCGCTTGGGCTTTGCCGTATTGGTATTCTTTACTATTGGTATCATAGCAGCGGCCTTCAGTAGTGCCGATTCGGCTTTAGCTGCACTAACCACCAGCTTTTGCATCGATATCGTTGGAATAGAGAATCGCACGGAAAAAGAGGCGGAACGCATACGCAAGAAAGCGCATTTGGGTATATCGGTGGTATTCATCGGGATTATCCTTTTGTTCAAGGCAGCCAATAATGATAGCATCATCGATGCCATCTATACCATAGCCTCGTATACATACGGTCCGTTGTTGGGCTTGTTTGTATTTGGCCTGTTTACCCGCTTGAAGCCGCGCGACCGGTTTGTGCCCTACGTGGCCATTGCTTCGCCCTTTATCTGTTTTGCCATAGACAGGGCTGTATTCGTGGCTACCGGCTATCAGTTTGGGTATGAGATGTTGATGTTTAATGGCTTCCTGACGTTTGTGGGCCTTTCATTGTTAAGTATAAAAAATAAGAAAAATATATATGGAAATTAAGAGCGCAGAATTTGTGATTAGCAATACCAAGGTAGAGCTTTGTCCGAAAGGAGATTTACCGGAGTATGCCTTCATTGGTCGGTCTAATGTGGGAAAATCGAGTCTGATAAACATGTTGACCAATCGGTCCAAACTGGCCATGACCTCGGCTACACCGGGAAAGACATTGCTCATCAACCACTTTCTGGTGAATAAAGAATGGTATCTGGTGGATTTGCCCGGCTATGGCTATGCGGCAAGAGGCAAAAGGCAAGTGGACAAGATTCAGAAAATCATTGAAAACTATGTGCTTGAACGCGAACAGATGACCAATTTGTTTGTGCTGATTGATGTGCGCCACGACCCGCAAAAGATTGACTTGGAATTCTTTGAATGGTTGGGCGAGAATGGTGTTCCCTTTTCCATCATCTTTACCAAGGCCGATAAGGTATCGGTAGGCAAGGCTAAGGCCAATGTAGAAGCCTACATGAAGAAACTGAGTGAACAATGGGAAGAACTTCCCCCCTACTTCCTTTCATCTTCTGAAAAGAAAACTGGACGGGTGGAAATTCTGGATTACATTGATTCTATTAACAAAAGCTTGAAGGAATAACCCATGCCTATACCTTATTTACAAGTAGACGGATTGACCAAGTCGTTCGGCGATTTGGTCTTGTTTGAACAGATTTCGTTTGGCGTGGCCGAAGGTCAGCGCATCGGGTTGATAGCCAAGAACGGAACCGGTAAGACTACGCTTCTGAATATCCTCTCCGGAAAGGAAGGATACGATGAAGGAAGCATTGTGTATAGACGCGACCTGAAAGTGGGATACTTGGAGCAAGACCCCCACTATCCGGAAGAACTGACCGTGCTCGAGGCTTGTTTCTATCACGGTACTCCCATTGTACAACTGATCAAGGAATACGAAAAGTGTATGGAGACCGAGGGGAACCCGGGGTTGGAAGACCTCTTGGCACGTATGGAACAAGAAAAGGCTTGGGACTATGAACGAAAGGCCAAACAAATTCTTTCCCAATTGAAGATTCGGAATTTTGACCAACGAATCGGGAAATTGTCGGGTGGCCAATTGAAGCGCGTGGCCCTGGCCAATGTACTAATCAATGAACCCGACTTCCTGATACTGGATGAGCCTACCAACCACCTGGATTTGGATATGACCGAATGGTTGGAAGATTATTTGCGTAGGGGGAACTTAAGTTTGCTGATGGTAACCCACGACCGCTATTTCCTGGACAGGGTATGTTCTGAAATCTATGAGATAGACAACAAGCAAATCTATTCCTACAAAGGGAACTATAGCTATTATCTGGAGAAACGCCAGGAACGGATAGATGCCATCAGCGTAGAAATAGAGCGGGCCAACAATCTGTATCGCACCGAGTTGGAATGGATGCGCCGTATGCCACAAGCTCGTGGACACAAGGCACGCTATCGCGAAGAAGCCTTCTATGAATTGGAGAAAGTGGCCAAGCAACGCTTTGACAACCGCCATGTGAAGCTGGATGTAAAAGCCTCGTACATAGGCTCAAAGATATTCGAAGCCGACCACTTGTACAAGAGTTTCGGCGATTTGAAGATATTGGAAGACTTCTCGTACATCTTTGCACGCTATGAGAAAATGGGTATCGTAGGCAATAATGGTACAGGTAAGTCCACGTTTATTAAAATATTGATGGGCGAACAGAAACCGGATAGCGGAAAGCTGGATATAGGTGAAACCGTTCGCTTCGGCTATTATTCGCAAGAAGGCTTGAAGTTTGACGAGCAGATGAAGGTGATTGATGTGGTGCAAGACATAGCCGAAGTGATTGAGTTGGGCAATGGCAAGCGCCTGACGGCATCCCAATTCCTGCAACACTTCCTTTTCGCTCCCGAGCAACAACATAATTATGTGTATAAGTTGAGTGGTGGTGAGAAACGCCGGTTGTATTTGTGTACGGTACTGATGCGGAACCCCAACTTCCTGGTGCTTGACGAACCTACCAACGACCTCGATATCATCACCTTGCAAGTATTGGAAGAATATCTGCAGAACTTCAAGGGGTGTGTAATTGTAGTGAGCCACGACCGCTATTTTATGGATAAGGTGGTAGACCATCTGTTGGTATTCAAGGGGCAAGGAGATATTCGTGATTTCCCCGGAAACTATTCGGATTATCGGGATTGGAAAGAGGCCAAGGAGCAACACGAAAAGGAACAAGAGAAGGTCAAGGAGGAAAAGACAGCCCGCGTACGTTTGAATGACAAGCGGAAGATGACTTTCAAGGAGAAGAAAGAGTTTGAAGAACTGGAAGGCTTGATAGCCCGGTTGGAAGAAGAAAAGGCTCAGATAGAAGCTGCCCTGTGTAGCGGAACCCTTTCGGTAGAGGAACTGACCGAGAAATCCAAACGCCTGCCCGAACTCAATGACCTGATAGACGAAAAGACCATGCGATGGTTGGAGTTGTGTGAGATAGAAGGCTGATTTCAGACGGAGCGCATCAAGAGTGTTACCAATTCGAGAGTGGTCATTCTATCAAAATATTGACCGACATTGATTGCTGAAAGGCATTTCTGGATACTTTCTGTATCGTAAGGAATGCCTTTCAACATTTCTTCCAAATCGGATGTGGGCAAGTATCCTAAGAAATCTCCTCCAAAACGGCAGGAAGCGATGCGGTTCTTCTCTATGGACAAATGGATATCTACGGTACCGCATGCCATGCGTGCCGAATGGGTAAGCGTGGCTTTGGGAGAATGTCCGTATATCCATTCCCATTGGGCAAACTTCTGTTGGGCCAATTGTTTGATTTGTGCCAATTCCTTTTCTTCCAAAACCACTTCCGGGTCGGTGTAATGATTGGACAAGATATCCTCCAAATGTTGCTTGAACGAAGAAACATCCATGGTCTGGGGGAAGAATTCTTTCAAATTGGCCACTCTACTCCGTACGGAGGCTATTCCTTTGCTTTGTAGTTTGGTAAGAGGTGGACACAAGACCTCGGTCAATTCTTCCAAATTTACATCGAACATCAGGGTGCCGTGCACCATCAATCGGTTCTTGCATACCCGTTTGGCCAATCCGGATACTTTCTTGTTGTCTACCAAAATATCATTGCGTCCGGAAAGGGTGGCAGGAATGCCTAATGTTTGGAGTGCCTTGAGTATACAATGGGTATATTTAGGATAATCGTGATCCAAGTTTTCCGTTTGTCCCACGATGGTATAGTTCAAGTTGCCTAAATCGTGGTAAACGGTTCCCCCTCCTGTCACTCGTCTCACCAGAGCTATGTCATGTTCTTTCAAATACACCAAGTTCACCTCTGTATTCACTTCCTGATTGGCACCCATAATGACGGATGGACGGTTTTGCCAAAGATAGAAAACCGGTTCTTCCAATGAAAGATGCTCCAGGCAATACTCGTCGAAAGCCATATTGAAGTAAGGGTCGGTACAAGTGTTCTTTAGAAAGCGCATAACGGTGATGATGGTTAAAAGTTATATAAAACAAAAAGGATGCGCCTATCCTGACACATCCTTTTTTGTGGAGCATACGAGACTCGAACTCGTCACCTTTAGACTGCCAGTCTAACGCTCTAGCCAGATGAGCTAATGCCCCTTTTTTGATTTCGGATGCAAATATACGTAGATTTTTCAACCTGACAAGATTTTGAACCATTTTTTTTGATTCCTGATTGAAAAAAAGTCTTTTGACCGATTTATATCCCTCTTTTGAATGATGTATTGCGAAATACTCACGTATTTTATATTATCTTTGTAACATCGAAAAAACATAGAAATATTATATATCATGAAGAAACTATTGACAACGATTGCACTTTGTTTGTCCCTATTTGGCATGGCAACCAGTGCGAATGCCCAAAGTACAGAAAATAGCTTTGTGGCCGGTAAAGGTACTTTCCTATTGAATGGTGAACCGTTTGTAGTGAAAGCAGCCGAGTTACATTATCCGCGTATTCCACGCCCCTATTGGGACCAGCGCATCAAGCTTTGTAAGGCGCTTGGCATGAATACCGTTTGCTTGTATGTATTCTGGAACTCGCACGAACAAAAGCCGGGTGAATTTGATTTTACCGGACAAAATGATTTGGCGGCTTTCTGTAAGCTTTGTCAGGAAAACGGTATGTATGTAATCTTGCGTCCCGGTCCATACGTATGTGCAGAATGGGAAATGGGTGGTCTGCCCTGGTGGCTCTTGAAGAAGAAAGATATCCGCTTGCGCGAAGACGATCCCTATTTTATGGAACGCGTGAACATCTTTGAAGAAGCCGTAGCCGGACAAGTGAAGGATTTGACTATTCAGAATGGTGGTCCTATCATTATGGTTCAGGTGGAAAACGAATACGGTTCGT
This sequence comes from uncultured Phocaeicola sp., assembly GCA_964545265.1. Classification (GTDB taxonomy): domain Bacteria; phylum Bacteroidota; class Bacteroidia; order Bacteroidales; family Bacteroidaceae; genus Phocaeicola. The sequence continues at coordinate 9,992 of CAZJFI010000018.1, read as the reverse complement.
ATGGTGTGAACAAGAAATATGTATCTGAAGTGCGCGACATTGTTCGTCGTCATTTTGGAGATGTAACTCTTTTCCAATGCGACTGGGCATCGAACTTTACCAATAATGGTTTGGATGACTTGATTTGGACCATGAACTTTGGTACAGGTGCCAACATTGACCAGCAATTTGCCAAGCTGAAGAAGCTTCGTCCGGATTCTCCACTGATGTGTAGTGAGTTTTGGAGCGGATGGTTCGACAAGTGGGGCGCTAACCATGAAACCCGTCCAGCTGCTGACATGATTGCCGGTATTGACGAAATGTTGTCAAAGGGTATTTCCTTCAGTTTGTATATGACTCATGGAGGTACTAACTGGGGACATTGGGCCGGTGCCAACTCTCCTGGTTTTGCTCCCGACGTGACTTCATACGATTACGATGCTCCTATCAGCGAATCGGGACAAACTACTCCTAAGTATTGGGAACTTCGCAAGACTTTGTCCAAGTACATGTATGGACAAAAGCAAGCTAAGGTGCCTGCACTTATCAAGCCTATTGCTATTCCTGCTTTCCAATTGACAGAAATGGCTCCGCTTTTTGATAATCTGCCTGTTGCCAAGAAGGAAAGAGACATCAAGACCATGGAAGAATACGACCAAGGTTTCGGTAGCATTCTATATCGCACTACCCTTCCCGAGTTGAAAGGTCAGTCGGTATTGACTATGGATGCTCACGACTATACTCAAGTATACATTGATGGTAAGCTCATAGGAAAGATTGACCGCCGTATGGGCGAAAAGCAAATTACATTGCCTGCTTGCCGTAAGGGTGCCCAACTTGATATCTTGGTAGAAGCAATGGGACGTATCAACTTTGGTCGTGCCATCAAGGACTTCAAGGGTATTGTAGGCAAAGTGGAACTTACCGTTGATATGGGTGGTTATGACTTTGTATGCGACTTGAAGAACTGGGAAGTGTTCAACATTGAAGACAAGCTTGAAACTTACCAGAATATGAACTTCAAGCCTATCCAATCTCTTACTGATGAAAAGGGCCAACGTATACCGGGTGTATATCGTGGTACATTCAAGGTAAAGAAGCCGAGCGATACATTCTTGAACTTCGAAACTTGGGGTAAAGGCTTGGTATATGTAAATGGTTATGCATTGGGTAGAATTTGGGAAATCGGTCCCCAACAAACTCTCTATGTACCGGGCTGCTGGTTGAAGAAGGGTGAAAACGAAATCGTGGTATTCGATATCGTAGGTCCGAAGGAAGTGAAGTGCGAAGGCTTGACTACACCGATGATTGATAACTTGCAAGTGAAGAAACCTTTGAAGCATGATGACGCTTCTGTGATGCAAAATATAGACTACTCTGATGTGAAACAAGTGGCCGAAGGTAGCTTTGCACCAGGTAACGGATGGCAAGAAGTTAAATTCGATGCACCTGTAAAGGGACGTTACTTTGGTTTTGTAGCTATGAATGCACAAGATGGTAAGGATTTGGCTTGTATGTCTGAAATGTATTTGCTTAATGAAAAAGGTGAACGCCTTTCTCGCGAACCATGGACAGTACTCTTCTCGGATAGTGAAGATGTATCGCGTGTAAACTGTTCGGCAGATAAAATCTTCGACCTTCAAGAATCTACATATTGGAAGACTGAAAGAGGAAAGGCATATCCTCACGTTATTATATTGGATTTAGGAGCTGAACATACTTTGAGCGGAATGCAATATTTGCCACGTATGGAAAGTCAGGTTCCTGGTGGAATTAAGGACTATAAGATGTTCGTAAAGTAAGATTCCGTTAAAATATACTAAAATGCTCCCTTGATACATACTTCAAGGGGGCATTCTTATTATATTTGTGCACAAAAATTCAAAAAGTGTGCATAATTGATATGGAAAGTACAGAGTCATCGTTTATTGCCCTCATCGAAAGAAGCATAAAAACTAACTGGAATCAGGATGCACTTACCGATTACAAAGGGGCAACTTTACAATATAATGATGTGGCAAGAAAAATAGAGAAAATCCACATAGCTATGGAAGGAGCAGGTATCCAACCTGGAGACAAGATAGCTATTTGTGGTCGTAATAGTGCCCATTGGACGGTTACCTTTTTGGCTGTTATTACCTATGGTGCCGTAGCTGTACCTATCCTTCACGAGTTCAAGCCCGACCAGATTCATAACATCGTCAATCATTCTGAAGCCCGTGCCTTGTTTGCCGGTGATCAAATCTGGGAGAATCTGAATGAAGACCATATGCCCTTGCTCGAAGGTATTATCGAGATGAAAGACTTTGATGTGGTGGTTTCCCGTTCGGAGCAACTGACTTATGCGCGCAATCATTTGAATGAAATTTTCGGGAAGAAGTTCCCTTGCCGTTTCCGTCCGGAAGACATTCATTATCGTCGGGAAGAATCCCTTGAAGATTTATGTATTATCAATTATACTTCAGGCACTACAGGTTATTCCAAGGGTGTGATGCTCCCTTATCGTAGCATCCTATCGAACGTACTTTTTTGTCGTGAAAAGATTGGTATACGTCCGGGAGACAACATCGTTTCCATGCTTCCATTAGGACATGTATTCGGTATGGTGTTCGATTTCCTTTATGGCATTACCGCCGGTGCACATTTGTGGTTCCTCACCCGTATGCCATCGCCCAAAATCATTGTTGAATCGTTTGCCGAAATCCGTCCCCGTGTAATATCCTGCGTTCCGTTGGTGGTAGAGAAGATTTTCAAGAAGAATGTGCTTCCTAAGGTAGACAACCGCTTGGGTAAGCTTTTGTTGAAGTTGCCCTTTATCAACGATAAAATCAGGGAACGTGTCAATCAATATGCCATAGAAGCTTTTGGTGGTAACTTTATCGAGATCATTATTGGAGGTGCGCCCTTCAATGCCGAGGTGGAAGCTTTTGTACGTAGCATTCATTTCCCCTATACATTGGCATACGGAATGACCGAATGTGGCCCTATCATAGCACACGATGATTGGAAACATAGCAAGACCGGTTCTTGTGGACGAGTAGCCACACGCATGGAAGCTAAAGTCCTCTCTCCCAACCCCTCGATTATACCCGGTGAATTGGTTTGTCGAGGTGAGAACTTGATGTTGGGCTATTATAAGAACGAAGAGGCAACCCACCAAATGATAGACAAGGACGGTTGGTTGCATACGGGTGATATGGCCGTGATAGACGATGAAGGATACATCTTTATCAAAGGACGTTGCAAGAACATGCTACTTACTGCTTCCGGTCAGAATATCTATCCTGAAGAAATTGAATCAAGATTGAACAATCTTCCCTATGTATCGGAGTCGCTCATTATTTTGAATCAAGGAAAACTCGTTGCTTTGGTTTATGCCGATAAGGATGAAGCCTTTGCCAATGGCCTTTCTGAGCAGGACATAGAGCATGTGATGGAAGAACACCGCTTGGAAATGAACAAGACACTTCCCCTCTACTCACAAATTACCCGTGTAAAGCTTTACCCCGAAGAATTCGAGAAAACCGCCAAGAAGAGCATCAAGCGTTTCTTATATCAGGATTTGAAGGAATAATTTTCCTTCAAATCCTTTTCAAACAATATAACCGCTACCCCTTTCCATTTGGGTGTATCTGAAAAACGTGTACGAAAATAATGGCATAACCATATAGTTGTATCAATGTTTTTAGTAATTTTGTGACTAAAGATTTGAAAATACAAACTTATGGAAAATAACTCCCAATTACTTGTATATAAAGCTTCGGCCGGCTCGGGAAAGACCTTTACCTTGGCGGTGGAGTATATGAAAATGCTGATTCTTAAACCCAAGGCATACCGGAATATCTTGGCGGTAACGTTTACCAATAAGGCAACTACCGAGATGAAGGAACGTATCCTGAGTCAACTATATGGGATTAGCATAAACGATAAAGATTCAACTCCTTACTTGAATAAGTTAAAGGAAGAGTTGAATATGGATGAAACGGAAATCAGACAAAAGGCTTATGAAGCTTTGACGTTGATGATACATGACTATAGTCGTTTCCGTGTAGAGACTATCGACTCTTTTTTCCAGTCGGTCATGCGCAACTTGGCGCGTGAATTGGAGTTGGGTGCCAATCTGAACATTGACCTCGATAATCTGAATGCATTGAGTGAAGCGGTGGATTCGATGATAGAAAAGCTTGATAGAAACTCGCCAGTGCTTTATTGGTTACTTGATTACATTGATGAACGAATACAAAACGACAAACAATGGAATGTGGCCAGTGAAATAAAGGAGTTTGGGAAGGATATCTTTAAAGAAGAGTATATAGAAAAAGGTGCGGCTCTACGAAAAACATTAGAGGATAAGGATTGCATCAAGAACTATCGGAAGATACTCAATGCTTTGGAAGAAGAGGCTCTGGAACAGATGAAAGGTTTTGCCCAACAATTCTTTGATACATTGGAGATGAATGGTTGGACTCCGGATGATCTTGCCAATAAACAAAAAGGTATAACCAGTTACTTTCATAAACTGATGAACGGTGAGTTGGGAAAGAAAACCTATAATACCACCGCCGAAAAACATTTGAATGATGCAGAGAATTGGGTGTCGAAGAGCCATAAGCAACGGAGTAGAATCATTGACTTGGTGCAAAGAGAGTTGTTGCCCTTGTTGAGTGAAGCGGAGAGATTCCGTAAGATGAACAATGGTATTGTAAACTCATGTCGACTCTCGCTTCAGCATGTAAATAATGTACGCTTGTTGAGCAATATAGATGAGGAGGTACGAGAATTGAACCATGAAAAGAACCGGTTCCTTTTGGCAGATACCAATGCACTCTTACACAATATTGTCCGTGAAGGTGACCCTTCGTTTGTGTTCGAAAAGATAGGTGCCAACATTCATCATGTGATGATAGACGAGTTTCAGGATACATCACGGATGCAATGGGGTAACTTTAAGTTGCTATTGTTGGAAGGCTTGGCACAAGGAGCCAATAGCTTGATTGTGGGTGATGTGAAACAATCTATCTATCGATGGCGAAACGGTGACTGGAGTATTTTGAATGGCTTGACGGAAAAGATTGGTCCGTTTAAAATAGAAGAAAAGACGTTGAATACCAATCGGCGAAGCGAATCACGCATCGTAAAGTTCAACAACAACCTCTTTACCGCGGCATCCGAATGGTTGAACGGAAAATATAAAGAGGAACAAAAAGAGGATTGTAAAGAATTGAAGCAAGCCTACAAGGATGTAGTTCAAGAAACTTGTAAGCGCGAAGAGAAAGGATACATTAAAGTATCGTTTCTTAGTAAGAAGGAAGATGTCACTTACGAAGAAGATACCCTCCAACAATTGGCCGATGAAGTGGAATGTCTCTTGCAAAAGGGAGTCAAACTGAACGATATGGCCATTTTGATTCGTAAGAACCGAATGATTCCTTTGATAGCGGATTACTTTGACAAACATACCTCCTATCGTGTTGTCTCTGATGAGGCCTTCCGTCTGGATGCATCGTTGGCCATTTGTATGATGATGGATGCACTCCGTTATCTGAATGAACCGGAGAACCGCATAGCCAAGGCACAATTGGCAGCTTCCTTTCAGAACGAGGTGTTGAAAAGGGATATTGATTTAAACACCTTATTGTTACACGATATAGAAGCTTATTTGCCAACAGAGTTTATAGAGCATGTAAATACCTTGCGCTTGATGCCACTCTATGAATTGTTGGAGAAATTGTTCAATATCTTCCAATTGTCGCTTATCGAGGAACAGGACGCTTATCTGTTCTCTTTCTTCGACAAAGTGAGTGAATATTTGAATGATCATTCTTCGGAACTTACCGCCTTTATCCGTCATTGGGAAGAAAGCCTTTGTAGTAAGACCATTCCATCGGGCGAGATTGAAGGTATACGTATTCTTTCCATCCATAAATCGAAAGGGTTGGAATATCCTACTGTGCTTCTTCCCTATTGTGATTGGAAGATGGAAAATGAACGGAACTTCCATGTGTGGTGTACACCAGGAGAATCTCCTTTCAATGCACTCGACTTGGTTCCGGTGAACTATGGCGCGACTATGGACGAATCGGTTTACCATGATGATTTCCTTGCTGAAAGACTCCAATTGTGGGTGGATAATCTGAACTTGCTTTATGTAGCCTTTACCCGTCCGAAGACCAACCTGATAGTTTGGTGTAAGGGTGAAAAGCCGGAAGGTACGGTTTCGGAACTGATGTTACAATCCATCACTCAAACTACCTGTGTGCCCAATGAAATGGGAAATGGCGATGTGAAGTATGAATGGGGTGAAGTATGTCCGTCTGAAGATGAAAAAGAAAAAGTGGTGACCAATAAATTATTGGTAAAACCGGAAGGTGCACATGTGTGCATGGAAAGTATTGATATACCGATTGAATTCAAACAATCCAACCGTTCGGCTGAGTTTATTAATGGTGAGGTGGAAGAAAGTGACAAGTACATTCATCAAGGTGAATTGCTTCATAATCTGTTTGCCTATATCAACACCTCGGCCGACATTCCTTCGGCTTTGAAAAGATTGCGTATGGAAGGTGTAATTACATCTGATGTACAAGAGAAGGAAATACAGAAGTTGGCTTCCTGGGCATTGGGACATCCCAAGGTAAAAGAATGGTTCTCGGGGAAATGGGAGTTGTATAACGAATGTGCTATCATTTATACCGAAAAAGGAGAACTACAAACCCGTAGGCCCGACCGTGTGATGATGAAGGATGGACAAGTAGTGGTGGTAGACTTTAAATTTGGAAAGAAACGTCCCTCCTATCATAAGCAGGTACGCGATTACATGAGTCTGTTGGCCAGTATGGGATATTCGCACATCCGTGGGTATTTGTGGTATGTATTTAATAATGAATTGGAAGAAGTAAACTGATATATGGAAACATTCTTGAAATTAGTTGCAAGCGATTTATATAGTAGGTCCAACGGAAACTTGGCACGTACGGCGGTAGTATTCCCCAATAAACGTGCCAGCTTGTTCTTCAATGAATATTTGGCAAAGGAAGCGGGAAGACCTATCTGGTCGCCCGCCTATATCACCATTAGCGAATTATTCCGAAGTTTGTCGTCTTGGGAAGTGGCCGATTCGGTGAAGTTGGTGTGCGAGTTGTATAAGGTTTATCGGGAAACCACTCAAAGCAATGAGACCTTGGATGATTTTTATTTCTGGGGGGAATTGCTTATTGGTGATTTTGATGATGCCGATAAAAATCAAGTAAAGACCAAAGACCTCTTCAGCAACCTGAAGGAATTGAAGAATATGATGGACGACCTCTCATACATGGAACCGGAACAGGAAGCGGCTATCCAACAATTCTTCCAGAACTTCTCCATTGAACGTAGAACGGCTTTGAAAGAGCGTTTTATCTCCTTATGGGATGTGTTGGGTGATATTTATATACAATTCAAGGAGAACTTGAAGCAACAAAACATTGCTTACGAAGGTATGCTTTATCGGGAAGTGATGGAAACATTCAACATCGACAATCTACCTTATGATACGTATGTATTTGTGGGCTTCAATGTCTTGAACAAGGTAGAACAAGGACTTTTCAAACAATTGAGAGATGCAGGGAAGGCATTGTTCTATTGGGATTACGATGAATTCTATATGAACAAAAAACATCACGAGGCAGGTGTATTTATCAAGCAGAATTTAAAAGCATTCCCCTCTCCGCTCGATGCTTCGCATTTCAATCATTTGAACCATACCAAGGAAATTCAATATATATCTTCACCAACAGAGAATGCCCAAGCACGTTATCTTCCTCAATGGATCCGGAAGAACCTGACGGAACATGAAAAGGAAACCGCCGTTGTACTTTGCAATGAATCCTTGTTACAACCGGTACTCCATTCGTTACCCGAGGTGGTGAAGCATGTGAACATAACGATGGGGTTCCCTTTATCGCAGACTCCTGTATATAGTTTCATTGTTGCACTGCTCGACTTGCAGATTCAAGGTTTCAATCCAAAGAACGGACGTTTCCTTTTTGAACAAGTTATTGCGGTATTGAAACATCCCTACACTCGACAACTGACTACCGAAGCCGAAGTTTTGGAAAAGAGCTTGACTAAGGACAACCGTTTCTATCCGTTGCCCGGTGAATTGAAGAAGGATGAATTCCTGGATCGTCTGTTTACTCCGGTAAATGGTAATTTGCAACTGACTGACTATTTGTTGGAAGTCTTACAACAAGTGGCAATTATCTACCGGAAAGATGCTAATGCAGATGCGGAAGAAGAACAACAACAAGAACAAGAAGAGGCTTTCAACCAACTTTATCGGGAATCGTTATTCAAAGCTTATACTACTATCGGAAGATTCCGTACACTGCTTGAAGAGGGTGAATTGATGGTTCAATCGTACACCTATAGAAAGCTGATAATCAGAATACTTTCGTCGACCAATATCCCCTTCCATGGAGAGCCGGCAATTGGGTTGCAAGTAATGGGTGTGCTCGAAACTCGTAACCTCGATTTCCGTCATTTGATATTGCTCTCTACCAACGAAGGACAATTACCGAAGAATGGAGGGGATTCCTCTTTCATTCCTTATAATCTTCGGAAAGCCTTCGGTATGACTACCATCGAACATAAAATAGCGGTATATGCTTATTATTTCTATCGCATGTTGCAACGGGCAGAGAAAGTGACCTTGATGTACAATAATTCGACGGATGGATTAAACCGTGGTGAATGGAGCCGATTCATGCTTCAATTCTTAATAGAATGGGAATATTCCATCAAACTATTAACCTTACAAGCCAAACAATCTCCTCAAGGAAGTACGTCCATTACCATTCCTAAGACGAATGACGTAATGCGTAAGATGTTGCATCGTTTTAGCTTGCAATCCAATAAAAATGCGTTGCTATCTCCTTCGGTCTTGAATTGCTTTTTGGATTGTACACTTCGTTTCTATTTCAAATATGTAGCTCAGTTGAAAGCACCCGAAGAAGTGAGTTCAGATATTGATTCGGCTACTTTTGGAAGTATCTTCCATCAAGCGGCAGAGTATATTTATAAAGACTTGACGTCACATGGAAAGGTGATTAATAAAGAGGCTATCGAGTTATTCTTGAAGAATCCCGTCAAGTTGGAAAGTTATGTGGACAATGCTTTTAAAGAAAAATTCTTCCATATACCGAATGAAGAAAAACCGGAATATAATGGTACCCAACTTATCAATTCTGCGGTTATTGTCCGCTATTTGAAGCAATTGTTAAAGCATGATTATGCCTACGCACCCTTTACCTTTGAAGAATCGGAAAAGGATGTGTATGAAACGATAATGGTTCACACTCCTACGGGTGAGTTCCGTACCCGTATTGGCGGATTTATTGACCGTATGGATAGTAAGGATGGTATCTTGCGTATTGTGGACTATAAGACCGGTGGACGGGCTGATGCCCCTTGTAGTGTGGATTCGTTGTTTGTGCGTGACAAGAACCGTTCGGGTTATATCTTCCAAATTTTCTTGTATGCTTGTATCATGAGTAAGCTATCTCCACAAAAGATAACTCCAGCTTTGTTATATATAAATCGGGCAGCTTCGAATGATTATTCACCCGTCATCAAGATAAAGGAAGAGAAGGTGGTAGAAGAAGTTACCGACTTCAGTATCTATGAAACGAAGTTTAGAGAAAAGTTACAAGAACTATTGGATGAGATTTTCCATCCCGACATACCATTCACTCAAACAGATGTAGAAGAAAAATGCACCTATTGCGATTTCAAGGCATTGTGCAAAAAATAATTCATATTGGAGTGAACAAATGAGAAACCTGCAATGTTATATAGTTGTGTTTTTCATGTAGTAGATTAAGATCATTCCAGTATGAGCTTGTGAAAGTGCAATACGGGAGGGACAATGGAGATTGTCCTAAAAAATAAGAGGTTGCTCACTCTGGGCAACCTCTTACTTTTATCTAATTTCATGCAAAGCCTTACAAAGTTGGTCAGGACAAGATGTCCAACGG
>CAZJFI010000017.1:10059-16149 GCA_964545265.1 uncultured Phocaeicola sp. | reverse complement strand
CCAAGCGTGAAGCAAAAACAGGTTCTATCGCAACTGTAGATGCCGGACAGATTGCAGAAATTCCTGCTTCTTCTTTGGATAAGATGTTGGCCGGTAAAATGGCCGGTGTACAGATTACCGCTGCCTCTGGTCAGCCGGGCTCTAATTCACAAATCCGTATCCGCGGTATTTCTTCCATTAATGCAGGTAATGAACCCTTGTATGTAGTGGACGGTATTCCGGTAATGACCGGTGACCAAAGTTACTTTACCAATACCAACAATGCGATTGCAGCTATCAATCCGAACGATATTGAAAGTATTACCGTATTGAAAGATGCCGCTTCGGCTTCTGTATATGGATCGCGTGCGGCCAATGGTGTTATCTTGGTAACTACCAAGAGTGGTAAAGAAGGAAAGAGCCGTTTGAATGTACGTGCTAAGTATGGTGTATCCCAATTGGCTAACGACAATGATTATGGGGTAATGAGTGGTCAAGAATTGTTGGCTTACCAACGTCAGGCTATTATCAATGCCGGAATGGATCCGGACGATCCGACCGGTGCTTACTATCGTCCGATGGAGTTGTTGACCCGTCAGCAAACAAACTGGATGGATCATTTTACCCGTTTGGGTAAGATGCAAGAATACGAAGTGAATCTTTCGGGTGGTAGCCAAAGGACAAAATACTATAGCTCTGTATCTTATCACAGTAACGAAGGTATCTTCTATGGCGTAGACTTCCAGAAGATGCAAGCTCGTGTCAATGCAGATCATGAATTGAACAAGAACTGGAAAACAGGTGTACGTATCAACGCTGCCTATATGAATGCCAATGACGTGCCCATGCAGTCTTTGTATTATTCGAACCCCGCCTTCGCCGGCATTACTATCCTTCCTTGGACACCGGCTTATAACGAAGACGGTTCTCACAACACGTTGATTCCGGAAAATGCAAACACCAACCCGCTTGCCACAGCCCAGTATGATGACCAGTGGGAAAAGCAATACCGTTTCAACGGTAGCTTTTATTTGGAATATAAACCTATCAAGGGATTGACATTGAAAACTACCAATGCTGCAGAATTGAATTTCACAGAAGGACGCCGTTATTGGGCTTTGGAAAGTAACAACGATGCTGCAGGTTATCCGGTTCTCCAAACTTCTACCATGAAGTATCAATATTTGACAACCTCGAATACTGCTACTTACGAAGGCATTACAGACAAGCACAACTATCGTCTGTTGCTTGGACAGGAAGCCAACCATCGTTATGCAAATGAGTTCTATCATTCTTCACAGAATTTGAATCCGGATATACCTCATCATATTTCCGGTAACTCTACAAATGATGTAGCATATTATGAAACAACCGAAACCTTGATGTCTTTCTTCGGAATTTTGGACTATAGTTTCGATAGCCGTTACTACTTGCAGGCTTCTGCCCGTTACGATGGTTCTTCCAAGTTCGGTAAGAACAGCCAGTGGGGGCTTTTCTGGTCAGTAGGGCTTTCATGGAACATTCATAACGAAAAGTTCATGAAAAATGCAGATTGGATTCAGACATTGAAGCTCCGTGCATCGTATGGTATCAATGGTAATAACAGTATCTCCAATTACCAACAATATGGTTTGTATTCTTCTACTGTATACAATGGTGTTACAGGTATGCGTCCGTCTTCACCTGCCAATGACAATTTGTCTTGGGAAAAGAATAAGTCTTGGAATGCAGGTGTCGACTTCACATTCTTCAAGAAATTGAGTGGTAGCATTGATTTCTATTCTCGTACTACAGAAGACATGTTGCTCTACAAGAATCAGTCAGGTACTTCCGGTTTTGGCTCGGCTCTACAGAACATCGGTTCTATGCGTAATACAGGTATCGAGCTCCAAATGGATTATAAGGCAATTGAAAAGGATGACTGGTTTTGGGAAGTAGGATTCAATATTGCACACAACAAATCGAAGATACTGGAACTGGCTGGCGACGAAATGATGAGCTATTCCAACGACTCACGTATCAAGCACATTGTAGGCGAACGCATGTTTACTTACTATCTGAAAGATTATTACGGAGTGAACCCGGTTAACGGCGAAGCTTTGTGGGTGACCGAAGAAGGTAAGCTGACCAACGACTACAACCAAGCGGCTTGGGTAAAGGCTGGCAGCCCCGAACCGAAGTATACAGGTGGTATACACACCACATTGACCTGGAAGGATTTGAGCTTTAGTGTTGTAGGCGAATTCAAGGGCGGTAATAAGGTGTTCATCATAGAAAACCGCTACTTGCAGGCAGACGGTAACCAGATGTCCATGAACCAGGCCAAGAGCTTGTTGAACTATTGGAAAGAACCGGGTGATACCGGCTGTAATCCGAAGCCCATAGCCGGTAACTCAAGCAACTCTTACAGCTACTCTTCAGACCGTTTCGTTGAAGATGGAGACTATTTCCGTATCAAGGACATTACCTTGTCATACAATGTACCGAGCAAATGGATTAACCGTGCAGGTCTCGGTTCGTTGAAGGTGTATGGTAGTGCATTGAATATGTTTACTTTCCACGATGTAAACTTCTGGGATCCGGAACGTGGTGTTGACGGTATGGGTTATGGTGTATATCCGCAAACCAAGACATTCGTTATCGGTTTGGACTTGTCATTTTAATTAATAACAAAAGTAAGATTATATAAATATGAAGAAATCGATTATATATTTGGCAGTCTTGCTCGCAGGAGCATCTGTATCTTCCTGTAAGGATTTCCTGGAAGAAGAACCGGTGATGTCGCAGAGTAACGAATTGACATTATCTAAGTTCTCCGGATTGGATGATGCTACAGCAGCCTTGTATTCCCGTTTGAACAGCTACTATTGGTATGGTGGCAGCCATGTATTGATTTATGAATTAAGTGGTGGCAATGCGCGTAACCCCATCAGCTATTCCGGGTCGGGTCGTTATACGCAAAACACGAAATGGAATTACAATGAAAGTTCCACATCTTCCATTTGGTTCTATTCTTATTACACCATTGCTGCTGCAAATAATGTAATCAACAATTTGGAGGGCAAAGAAAGCAGTGAAGTGTCAGTACAGGACATCAACAACGTCAAAGCCGAAGCTTTGGCCATGCGTGCTTTTTGTCATTTCGATTTGGTAAAAGTATTTGGCCAGCCTTATAGCGCCAAGAGCGAATTGGGTGTACCCGTTATTTTGGTAACAGAAAACGGCCAGCCGGCTCGTAATACGGTAGAAGAAGTTTATACTCAGATTGTAAGCGACTTAACCGAAGCTGAGACTTTGATAAGCGACAACTATAGCCGCGAAGGTGTGATTGACGCTGCCGCCTGCTTCAACAAGCGTTCTATCCAGGCTTTGCTCTCACGCGTTTACCTCTACATGGGCGAATGGCAGAAAGCCGCTGACTACGCAACAACGGTCATCAACTGTGGTAAGTACAATTTGCTGAAAGGCGACGAATATCTGGGTATGTTTACTCAGAACACTGCTGTAAGTGGCGATGAAATCATCTTTGAAATGTATAGTTCTATCAAGAACAGTTATTGGGACGGTTCAGGTTGGGAACAAATGGCATATATCACTACTCCGGCCGATGGCGGTAACGGTAGTGCAGACGTTTGTGCTTCTGAAGACTTGATTAAATTGTTTGACGAAGGCGATATCCGTTTGGGCCTCTATACATTAATGAATAATACCGATTGGTTTACTTTGAAGTATGCGGGTAAGGAAGGCAGTGCAATTCCTAAGGAAAACAACACTCCCATTATCCGTTTGTCTGAAATGTATTTGAATCGTGCAGAAGCCATTTACAATGGTGCTGTTATCAGCGGTGTTACTGCAGCTTCAGATTTGGAAACATTGGCTACAGCTCGTGGTATTCAAGCTTCATCGCCTTCAGCTACCACAATTTTGGAAGAACGTCGCAAGGAATTGGCTTTCGAAGGTCATATCTTCTTCGATTTGAAACGTACAGGTAACGGTGTAGTACGTACAGACGGTGCCGGTGTTGACATGCCATTTGGTAAGAACTGGGCTTTGCCTATTCCAAAGAGCGAATGCGATGCTAACCCGAACATGGTACAAAACGAATATTAATTTTAGCGTATTAGAATTATGAAGAAAATGAAATCAATATATGCATTGGTTGCCGGTACCATGCTTTTAGCATCTTGTGCAGATAATGAGCATCCGGTGTTTAATGATGCTGATGCTTTTGCTGCGTTTACAAGCACATCTTTCACTGTGAATGAGAATGTTGAAGGTGGTGAATTGCAAATCCCGGTATTATTCACTTCTTTAGCTGGTTTGCAGAAATCAGTAGATTTTGAAATTGTGGATGGTACGGCGGCTTTGGGGGTTGACTTTGAGTTGGTAAATCCCAGTAATACATTGAACTTTACAAAAGATGCTCCTACACAATACATTACCCTTAAGATTATTGATAATGACACTTTTGGAGGTGATATTAGTTTTACTATAAACTTGAAGGAAACAGAAGGAATGAACTTGGGTGACTCAAAAAGTTGTTCTGTGAAAATTTCAGATAATGAGCATCCATTGGCATTTATTTTGGGGAACTATGTAGGTTCTGCAGAATCTTATTTTAATGGTCCAACTCAATGGAATCTGACTATTGAAAAAGATGATTCGGATGTATCTAAAGTTTGGTTTGGAAATATGATTCCTGGTGGAACTATGACAGGTGTCTACATTTATGGTGTTGTAAATGAAGAAAAGACCGAAATTCGTATTCCTGTTTGTCAATCTTTGGGTGTACATTCATCTTATGGAGACATTACTATGGAATGTTATGATTCTACCGGTGATGTATTAATTGAAAATGGTGGAAATATTATTGCTACCATCGATACCAATGGTAATATAACCATTAACCATTGGATTGCTTCACATGTTTCTGCCGGATATTTTGAAATATTGACCGCTCCTATCACTTTGACAAAGCAATAATAATTGTAACTGATAAAAAAGTATAACAATGAAGAAATTAATATATAGCATTTTAGCAATTGGTATGTCCCTTACGGGATGTACCGATTGGGACGATGCCGTGACTGAAGATTACGGTACAGGTCCTGAGATTTCTGTAAACGTTACTGCCACAACAGACAACAGCATTACGTTTACCTTGACTCCGGCAAGCGGAACAGTTTATTATTCATACGTAGTGGATAAAGCTACTGAAGCTACAGAATTGGATGGCTATTCTTTGTTGAAGCAACAATATGCAGGTGTTGACGGTGGTTTATTGAATGTAACGGAAAATTCCACTTCTACTATCGAAATGGAAGCTTCTCCCAATACTTCGTATGTAGTATATGCAGTTGCAGCAAGCAAGGAAGGTATTGTGGGAAATGTAGCTTCGCAGGTTGTAAAGACTCCGGATACCGGTATACCTTATCCTACAGGAGCAAAAACAGTGGAAGGTGACGCTGCTATTCAAGTATCCTTCAGCGAGACAATAGCTCGTGGCGAAGGTGCTGTTACTGCTCAGTATTTTGCAGAATGGGCAGGAACATTCACCGACATACCTGCGGAAGACATTACAGTAAGCGTCAATGGCAATGTTGCAACCGTTGCTACAGCCAATGTACCAGCTTCGGCTACCGTATTGGTATCTTGGGCAGAAGGTGCTTTTGTTGATGCTGTAAACAATAAGTGTCAAGCATTTACCAGTGGATTGAACGATGCCGGTGATGATTTCAGCGGAATCTATTTTGAATTGGACGATGTTCCATTCGATATTACTGAAGACAATGTGACTTCTCCGGAAGTAGGTGGCTCGTTTGCAGATTGGGAAACTTTATTTACTTTTACCTTTGATATGGACTTATATAAAAACACCAAGCTATTGAAAGGTGGAGAAATTAAGGTTTCTTATACTCACAAAGGTAAAATTAGCACTATTAATGTCCCAACAGACTATTGGGGTGTATCAGGCAACAAACTGATGATATATTTGCCGGAAGAACCTTCATATGGAGATTGGGTAAGTTTAAGCGTTGCTGAGGGAACATTCTTTGATGTATATGGCAATCCTAATGCCGAAGTTGAATTCGAAGAGACTTGGTTGTATTC
>CAZJFI010000017.1:0-9959 GCA_964545265.1 uncultured Phocaeicola sp. | reverse complement strand
ATGTATATGGCAATCCTAATGCCGAAGTTGAATTCGAAGAGACTTGGTTGTATTCATACGGATACACTCGTGATATGGTAATCGGTAACTACGTATTGACTTACATGAGTGCTTTGGATGGAGAAACATATACTGAAAATATAACAATTGAAGCTGATCCGGATGATGAATCATGTGTATTAATGAGCGGTTTCTTAGATGAAGGCAGTCAGCCCATTCATGCTACATTCAACGGTGATTATGCTACTGTTACCATTAAAGAACAATCATTGTATCCATTATACGGCAATAAATACGATATGACAATTGCCGGATATGCAAGTTCCGGTCCTATAGATGTTGTTCTTAGTGTAGATGCAGATGGTAATTTGAGCGCAAGCGGATATAGCATCACATATTGGGCATATACTCCGGGTACAAGCGAATTGTTGGGCTATTTGGAGGTTACGTATAGTCCTACCTTTACAAAACAGGCTGTAGCAGCACGTTCATTCTCATGGGGTAAAAACACAAAACAATACTATCCATTGGGAACTTCTTTCGTAAAGTAATCAATTAAAATAACAGAAGCCCTTCTCTTCATTTGTTGGCAAACAAAGAAGAAAGGGCTTTTGTTTTATCTTATAATCTAATATACTTGAATCATGACTAAAAGAATTATTCTGCTTTTATTCTGCTCCGTATTCATTTTTGTTGGTACTATGGCTAATGAAGTGAATAAGGAAACTGCATCCTTAACGGCAATTAAAGCGATTGAAAAATATGTACCTGGTTTTTCAGGAAATGTCCAGTCGGTGACTCCGGTTATGCATGAAGGTGTACATGCATATTATGCAGTAAACTTCTCTCCAGAAGGATGGGTGTTGGTTGCTGCCGATGATGCTATAACCCCTATCTTAGGGTATTCTCCTACCGGACATTTCGAAACCAAGAACCAACCAGTGAATGTAGTTGGTTGGTTAGAAAATTATGCTGATGAAATTGTTAAGGTTATTCGTTTGAAGGATAACGTACAGCACAAAGGGTGGAAAGAACTGGATAGGGTGGTATCAAGAGCTGCCACCGACAAAGTTAGTCCCTTGATTCAAGTAACTTGGAACCAAAGTGGAGCCTACAACAAATATTGCCCAAGCGATGCTGATGGAAGAGCAGTAGTAGGTTGTGTAGCAGTTGCCATGGCACAAGCCATGAGTGTAGCACAATGGCCGGAGCGACCTGTGGGTAACTATAGTTATACTTCAGCCCGTTATGGGAATATGTATATCAATTACGATAAAGAGCCGGCATACAATTGGAACGCCATTCTTACAGGTGCAAACAATAAGGATGATGTGGCACGTTTGTTATGGCATTGTGGTGTAGCTATCGATATGGATTATGGACCGGATGGTTCCGGTACGCAAACTTCGTACATTCCACGTGCGTTAAAACGGAATTTCTCCTATCCGGAATCGGTTACCTATTATTCTCGTTCCGGTTATTCGGGCGACTGGAAAATGTTAATCGTGAACGAACTCCAAGCCGGTCGTGCAGTATGTTATAGTGGTGCAGACCTTAAAAAAGGATATGGGCATTGTTTTAATTTGGATGGATACGATGGCAATACCATGTTTCATGTAAACTGGGGATGGGGAGGTCAAAACGATGGGTATTTCCCTTTGGACGGTTTGAAAGATGCCACCATGGATATGGATTATACCGCTCAACAAGGGGTTGTGGTTGGTATTCGTCCGCCATCAGAAAAGCCAAGTGATATAACATTGAGTGCTACTGTTGTTAAGGAAAACCAGCCTGCCGGTACTGTTGTGGCTCAAGTATCGGTTAGTAGCGAAGCAACCAACCCGGAATACGAGTATAAACTGCAAGGTACATACAGTGAAATTCTTCATGATTACATCAAAGTACCATTTGTAATAGAAAATGGCGAACTGAAAACGACCGAAGTACTGAAGGTTAGTAGCCGTAAGGAATGGACCATGGACATAACTGCAACCAATAAAGCAAATAAGGCTTCTATAACCAAAACATTTACTATTAAGGTTTTAAGTGCAGAGGAAGCAAATTATTCTCCAACAACAGGAGTAAGCTTGAAATACGATAAAACCGAAAATGCACTGACCATTACTTCGGCCGAACAGACTGTTGATGTTTTAATTTATAATGGGAACGATGAATTAATCGGTGAAGGCACAGTTGAATTGAATAAGGGAATAAAATGTCCGTTGACAGAATTGACGACCCATACAATAACCATCCAAATACGGAATGCAATGGGGAGTAAAGCTATTAAACTAATCGTAAATAAAGAGGAGGAATAAAGATGAAGAAATTTTTAATTGTGTTAACGGCATTAGTTATAAGTACAAATCTTATTGCACAATATGCCCCCAATACCCGATGGCCTTATATTAATGAACATTTTCAGGAAGGGACTATCTATTTTGAAGGTAATAAAAAGTCGCCTTCTAAATTGAATATTCATTTATGGGGTAATGTACTTCATTATGTGGATAAAAATGGAAAAATTCTGCAAACTACAGACAAGGATATATTGCGTGTAGAGGTAGGGACAGTGCCGTATTTATTTGTTGACGGTCAATTAATGGAACTGATTGGCGAGAAAAGCGGTAACGTTTTGGTGAAGTTAGTACGGGGTGATTTTGATGCGATGAAAGAAGGAACCGGTGCTTATGGAGCCAGCTTGAACAGTTCGGCCAAAATGGATTTGACTTCGTTGGATTTGGGAGGAATGGACAAGCCTGAGCTGGCAAAGATGCAGGCAGAAAAAAACGATGGACGAGAAATTCCTTTGGTAACAGAATATTTTTATGTAATTGGCGGACAAATGATTGAAGCCAGAAAGAGTAAATTATCCGACTATATAGGTAAAGCAAGGGAAACAGAATGGAAAGATTTTCAAAAGTTATACAAGATTAAATGGAAAAAGGAAGATAGTTTGTTGAAAGTCCTCGAATTCTTTACTCAAAAATAATAAGACCATGAAAACAATATATAATAGATTAATAAACTTGTTCATCCCTTTGTTCTTGGCTGCATGCAGTAGTGGAGGTGATGATGAAGTGATAGTACCTGAGGAACCGAAAGCCAAATTATCTATCAGTACCACGATACAGACTCGCGCTGTAACGACAGCATTCTCTTCGGGTGACAAAATGAATGTATATGTAAAAACAGGCAGTGGAATAACCTCTACTGACTATAAAGCTGGTATCTCTGCTTCTTATAATGGAAGTCTTTGGACATTATCGCCCGAAGTCGAGCTGCAAGGTGAAGCTTATGTCTTTGCCTCTTATCCTTATATAGTATCGGCTAACGCAAACAGTGTAGACGTTTCCGTATCACCCCAAACCGATTATCTCTATTCCGGTAATGGAGTGAAAGTATCAGGTTCGTCTTCTACTGCATCACTTACAATGAAACATGCACTCCCTATGATTGCCTTTAATATTGCAAAGGGTAATTATACAGGAGAAGGTAAGCTTTCGTCCATTGAAGTTACGGGTGAAAACTTGTATAAAACAGGTACAATGAATGTAGCTGACGGAGAAATTACAGGAAAAGATAAAGGAGGCTATACCATTGAATCTTCGCATGTTATAGAAGCAGATGGATGGAAAGAGAATCTGCCACAAATGTTTTGTTTGCCTTTTAATTCAAATGGTGACAATGTAGAGGTGACAATAACTATCGATGGAACTAAAAAGAAAACGGTGTTACCTACACAAAATATTGTTGGAGGCATGAAATATCTATTTCGGTTGGTGTTAACTCAAGATGAGATTATTATGCTTTCCGACCAAACAGAAGTTATTTCTTTAAATAAGAATACAGATGAAATGTCGGGAGGAACAGTAAATGAATTGAGCATCCTCTATAAGGGGACAAAAGCTGTAATACCCGAATTGACAGGTAGTGGCAAAGTTACAGGTACTGTAATTTGGGGAGATGGTACACAAGAACCTTATTCTGCTTCCTTAACACATACTTATAGTAAAGAAGGCAATTATCAAGTCAGAATGCAAAGTGTAGGTGCTACAGCTGTTGAGTTCAAGGATTTGGAAGAGGTGGAAGAAATAAACTTATCAGGATTTTAATGAATAAGTCAATTGATGAGGGCGCTTTCAATTATGCGCCCTCTTTTATAATAGGCTGATAATATTATTTCATTTTACGAATACTTACTTCTTCTTTTTTAAGTATTATAGTGTCATCCTGAGCGAAGTGAAGAATCTGAAAAGCGCTAGTGGATGTATTCAGATTCTTCGCTTCGCTCAGACGAGTTGTTGAGGACTTCGTCCGAAAAATAACACGACTGATGCAACTTATTTTTTACATGTTTTTATCAAGATCTTATTTCACTTGAATTACCAAATAACGAGAAACACTCCAGAACTCATTAGGATTAGTTATCTTCAAAGTCAACTGTTCTTGGGCATCCTTAACCAACTCATAAGAACCTGCCGGGTGAGTAGTAAGCAGTTCCGCATCTTTTGAATATAGCTTGATTTCCTTATCGGTACGAATATCAATCTGAGTAAAATAATCCTTATTAAAATCTCCATCCTTCAACACTTGTTTCTTTTGAAGAAATTTTTGTGTAAGAATCTTCTGATCCTTCAATTCCGATTTAGTCCCAAAAACAAACCAAGCTGTGTTCAAAGCCTTATCCTGACTGGCTACTGTAGCAGCTTTAGCCTCGTTTTCGGCAACAAGGTCCTTTACATTTTGGCTTAATCCGGCTACTGCATCATCCAATTCGGCAATGCGAATATTCTTAGCAGCCAACTCACTTTGTAAAGTAGCAATCTGTTGTTCACGCGACTCCAATTCAGCTTTCAAACCTGCCAATGTTTTTTTCATTTGAGCAGAAGCATAGCGGCTATTCTTCAATTGGTCTTCCAATTTCTTAATCTGTTCGCGATTGGCTTGCAACTTTTCACTAATAAAGCGAATATCTTCCTTTATTTTCTGAGCACCCGATGCACCTTCCACATTATCGCGTTGTAAATCCACACGATTCTCGGCTTCATTAATGAGACGGAACCCTTCCTGCACTTCATTCAAAGCTCCTAAAATATCCTCCATCTCTGCATCCTTTTCAGCAAGTGCTACCGACAAGGAATCATTTTGCGCCTTCAAGGCTTCATTCTGCGCTCTATTACCACAAGAAGCCAACAGAGCTACACATCCTACTGCTAATAATAGTTTTTTCATCTGTCTTAATATTAAGTTTATTTAGCTTTCTTTTCCTCCTAAAATAACAACTATTTCACCTTTTGGTTCAGTAGTTGTAAAATGTTGAATAACCTCGGCCAATGTACCACGTACACATTCTTCATGAATCTTGGAGATTTCACGGCATACCGCAACGGGACGTTCGGGACCAAAATATTCGGAAAATTGGGTTAATGTTTTCACCAACCGATAAGGTGATTCATAGAAAATCATTGTACGCTTTTCTTCCTGCAAAGAGGTTAGACGAGTCATCCGGCCTTTCTTCTGAGGCAAAAAACCTTCAAAACAAAAACGATCATTAGGAAGTCCCGAAGAGACTAATGCTGGAACAAAAGCCGTAGCTCCTGGTAAGCATTGTACCTCTATCTCATTGCGAACACATTCACGCACTACCAAAAAACCCGGATCGGAAATAGCTGGAGTACCTGCATCGGATATCAATGCAATGGTTTCACCCGCTTTAATACGACTGACTATTCCTTCCACCGTTTGATGTTCATTAAACTTATGGTGGGATATCATGGGCTTTTTGATTTCAAAATGTTTCAAGAGGATGCCCGATGTACGAGTATCTTCCGCAAGAATCAAATCGGCTTCCTTCAAAATACGGATAGCTCGAAAGGTCATATCCTCCAAATTACCTACAGGAGTAGGCACAACATATAGTCTTCCCATCTTATGGTTTTCTTCTATTTATGGCAGCAAAAGTAAAAAGAAAACCGTATATTTGCAACAATTGAACTTGGCAAAGCGTTATTAATAAACATTTTTTCAGAGAAGCATTATGTTGGATAAGAAAATTACTTTTGATAGTTTTATCCGAGGAATTATCAGCGGAGCTATTATAATAGGTATATTATATATGGTAAATTTACTCAGTGGAGTTTTACTTCCTTTCCTTATAGCTTGGCTTATCGCATATTTGATATACCCATTTGTTACCTTCTTCCAATATAAGCTTAAATTCAAGAACAGACCTTTATCCATATTTACCGTATTAATTCTTTTGTTTATCGTCATAACATTAGCGGGATTTTTATTGGTTCCACCCATTATTGAAGAATTCGCCAAGCTTAAAGATTTGCTCACGGCCTATTTTATAGAAGGAAGCAAACAAGCAGCCATACCGGGAACCGTAGCCAATTTCATTAAAGAGCACATCGACATGATGGAAATTCAACGGTCCCTGAATCAAGAGCATTTGGCTAATACCATTAGAAGTATATTACCACAAGCATGGAGTATATTATCACAATCGGTCAATGTTATCGTTGGATTATTTGCTTCATTCATCATTTTACTTTATACCTTCTTTATTCTATTAGACTACGAGTCTATCGCATCGGGGTGGATAGGGCTGATTCCCATCAAGCATCGCGAAAAAGTGACACGCGTTGTCAATGATGTAAAAGAAGGCATGAATCGTTATTTCCGCGGACAAGCATTGGTGGCCTTTTGTGTAGGTGTTTTATTTAGCATTGGTTTTGTGATAATAGACTTCCCATTAGCCATAGGTTTCGGACTATTTATTGGTGTATTAAACTTAGTACCTTATTTACAATTGATAGCTTTTATACCAACCATATTATTGGCTTTATTGAAAGCAGCCGATACCGGGGAAAACTTTTGGTGGATTCTTATCAGTGCATTAATTGTTTTTGCTGTTGTTCAAATCATACAAGATGGTTTTATCGTCCCCAAAGTTATGGGGAAAATCACAGGGCTTAATCCTGCCATCATCCTCCTATCACTATCTGTATGGGGTGCGTTAATGGGAATAGTGGGAATGATTATCGCATTGCCATGCACTACATTAATGCTTGCTTATTATAAAAGGTATATAAAGAAACAAGAAAGCAGCGAACAAGCGTTACGAAAAGAAAAAACAAGCGAATAAGTTTGCCTATTCAAAAAAAAGCACTACCTTTGCACCCGCAATTCGAAAGAATAAACAGAGGTTTGATTCGCTAGCTCAGCAGGTAGAGCACAACACTTTTAATGTTGGGGTCTTGGGTTCGAGCCCCAAGCGGATCACTGAAAGAAGGGACTTGAAAAGGTCCCTTCCTTTTTTACCAACCTATGATATTAACTATCAATAAAGCTAAAAACGAATTTCGAAATTTCATTTGGAATGTCTAAACTACATTCATAACACACCACCTCGCCCGCAGACACTTTTTTTTATATACTTTATTACCTTTTTCTCTAAAAATGTTTGCTATTTCAAAAAAGTGATTTAAATTTGCACCGAAAATGTATACTATCGTTAGACGCTAACGGTATGATAAAACGAACAATTTAAAATTGGATGAAAAGGACATTCTTCGGTAGTGTTTGGAATAAGAAGTTTTGGTTGATATTTGTCATAATGACAAATTGTTTGCCAACAATTTCATGGGGGCAAGTAGAAGGAGAAGCTATAGCTGAGGAATTAGCGAAAGAAGGGTTTGAGAATATCAGATGGATTGAAACAGAAACTGAGAGAATTTATACAATAGAAAATTCTGCTTATAAGATTCAATCAGTTGGCATTTCAAGAGCCATTGATATTATTCAAAAATATGGATTACCAAACAACAAGCAATGTAAAGTAATCGTCACCCGGTTAGACATACCTGAGTTGTCGCTCACTTATAGTCCTTCAACCGGAAGCGACAGTTTATTGAAAAAGCATTGGAACGTTAGTTATGAATTAGACGACAGTTGGAAGGAGGTAAAAAAAGAGAAGAAAAAAAACAGTTCACAATATAAGGTAGACATACTGATATATCCGCAGTTATCTTTCCAGAACATGGATATAACCAAGATATACCAAGTAATGTTTACTTTAAACCCGGCTGTAGAAGTATCATTGTGGCAAGGAATGAAACTCACGGGACAAGTAATTTTACCATTATTTGTTGACACAGAAGGTTATAGCGCATACAGTCCACTATATAAAAAAGTTCGGCCTGGATTTGTCACAATTTCACAACGTTTCCGTTTACCTTATAGCATAAAGGGGAAAGCTACATTCGGATTATTCAATAACGACCAATATGGTGTTGACCTGCAATTATTTCGTCCTTTCAAAGACGAGCGCTTTTCATTAGAAGCGAGATTGGGATATACCGGTTGGGGGTATTGGGAAGGATTTAAATTTAAATATAACGAAGAATATCAATATACATGGAGTATAGGAGGTAATTTTTTTTGGCCGCAATACAATACTCAATTCAGCCTAAAAGCTGAACAATATTTATTAGGTGAAAAAGGAATAAGATTTGATATGATTCGCCATTTTCGGTATACATCCATTGGATTTTATGCCATGAAAGGAGAACAAGCAAAATCTAACGGTGGATTCCGCTTTCAAGTGGCACTTCCACCTTATAAACAGAAAAGGCATAGGTTCATACCAAAAATCAGTACCTCAAAGAATATGGGAATTGTTTACAATGCTGGTAACGAGCAACGATATTATCGACAGCACCGAGCAGAAGCGAGTGACAATATTATGGAACAGAATAGTTTAAACCCTATATACATAAATAATGAATTAAAAAATAAATTGTTAAATTAATAAACTAAAAAGAATGAAAAAGATTAATTTTTTAAGCTGCGCTGTAATAGCTGCATTTATGGCTGTAAGCTTTACTGCTTGCGAAAAGGAGAATTTTACAAGTGAAGTTGAAGTAGAAACTCCTGAGATTAACGTTGGAGGGATAGAGATACCTGAGGGATACAAACCTGGTGATGCGATTTTATCAGTACAGCCAACTGTAATTGCTATCATTAACGGAAACCCGGAAAATGTTACAAGCCAAAGTAAGATTACATACAATGGAAAAGACAAATTGGAATATACTGTAGAAAACAATTGTATAGCAGCTACAACCGTTGAAGTCAAAGCTGAATACACTGCTGATATTGAAGGCCACAAGAAAACATTAGAAGCCGAAACTACAGTTAGTGTCCCAGCATTGAATGCAGGACAAATAGCTATTTTGACCCCGACTTTGATTGTGAGCATAGATGGTGAAGCTGATTTAAAATGTTTTTATACATGGGGCGAACCAGAAATCGTCAACAAAGAGTTGACTGCAAAAAATCCTACTGATTATTGTTATGAAACCGTAAGTAAGACAATAGTTTTTGAAACTGGACTAAAAATCACATCGGTGGATATTGAAGCCGGATATGAAGAAAGAGCTTCAGAAATTGAGAATAAAATTGATTCAGACGTGAGCGTAAGCTGGTATCAATACGAAGAAATAACGCTTCACCACGTGTACGCACAGACAATGACTAAGGTACCGTACTCATTAATCAGCCAAAGCATTGAAGGTACAGTTATGGACAGAGTGGAATGGTCACGTTCTACGACTGAGGATAAATTAGCAGCCACTTTCAAAGGGGAATTGACATATGGACTTATTTTAGATTTGGATAATGCAGAATCAAACATCAGCTTGGATGGATTAGGACATGGACATGGTCACAGCCACGGTCACGGTCACGGAGACTCTTCTAATGCTGGTGGAGGAATTATTTGGGGAGAATAATGAATTAAAAAAACACTAAAGATTAAAAAAAATGAATTACAAATATTTAGCATTGTCTTTGGTTCTTGCTTCTTCTTTCGCAACTGTGAACGCACAAGAAAAAGCAGAATGCAAGAAGCCGAACAACATTTACATCGGTGCTGGTGTAGGTGCTATGTC
>CAZJFI010000016.1:0-16169 GCA_964545265.1 uncultured Phocaeicola sp. | reverse complement strand
TTTGTCGGGACTTTCAAGTAATTGAGGATAAAAAAGCGTACCATCTGTTTTTACGATACGTTTATATTCAAATATTACAATGTATTTTTGATAAGAAAACGTCGTTTTATAAAGGGTATTACGGCGTGTTCTGCATAACAAACCGATCGGGAAGAAAAAATAAAAGTGCGAAAATAAGTTTCACAAGTTTCACGAGCCTGTAAAGTTTTAATATTCAACGACTTTAGGTGAAACTTAGATAGTTTCACCAAGATTCACAAGTTTCACATTTTTTCATGGTGAAACTTGTGAAACCTCTGTGAACGCTTGAGGTTTCACGCTTACTCTCTGTATTTCAGCAATATAGAATCGTGTGAAGCTTGTGAAGGCTGTTTTACAACTTTGTTTATTTAAAGGCTTCCTATTATAGTTTTTGAAACTGTCTTTTTGTAGAAAAGGTGTTCATCTATCACCATATGTATGCATTTACGATTGTGTATACAGATTTTTCGTCACTTCATTCCTCAAAATGACACGTTGTGTAGGATAATGTAGGATAAAAACAAGTATCCTACATACGCTACCATTCTGATATACAAAAGTATACACAAATAGTGTAGGCATATAGGATACTTTGATATAAAACGACTGCGTAGAGATGGATATTATTTCAATTTCTTGAGATTCTTCAAGTCTAAGGCAGTTGCTTCACGAATGCTTATGGCAGCTCCTCCCCCATTGACCAAAGCCTGTTTCAACACCGATTTTGAAGTCACAATTCCTTGGCGGATGGTGTAACTTTGGGGATTGTTTTTCCAATCAGCATCTTTACCATCGGCATAAACCGTAGCTACAAACTTCTTGTCTGTAGACAAGAAAGAGAATGGGATAACGGCTGTACGCGAATTTTCATCGGTGATTGCGCCTACAAACCATTCCTGTTTACCTTTGGCCTGACGGGCTACGGTGATATAGTCTCCCGGTTCGGCTTCCAAATACCAAGAGTTGCTCCAATCAACAGCCACATCCTTGATAAATTGGAATGCATCGATAAAACGGTCATAGTTTTCTATACGGTCGCAAGCCATTTGGATAGGCGAAGGCATGGTTACATAAAGTGCCAACTGCTTGGCCAATGTCGTACCTCCTTGGCTGGTATTTCCACCACCGTAATAAGACATCTTCGTTTCGAACAGTCCCGGTGTATAATCCATCGGTCCACCCTTTAAACGGGTAAAGGGAAGAATACAAGTATGGTCGGGAACATTTCCTCCAAAACTTTCAAACTCACCACCACGGGCTGATTCCTGTGCCATCCAGTTGGGCCAGGTACGGCCAAGACCTGTAGGGCGAACAGCTTCATGGCTATCGACCATAATCCGATATTCGGCTGCCGTTTTGGCTACATGCAGATAGTGATTGTTCATCCATTGCGAAGAATGGTATTCATTACGAGGGATGATATAACCTACGTAACCTGTCTTTACAGCATGATAGCCGTTGTCCACCATGAATTGGAAAGCGTCCTCCAACTGGCGTTCATAATCGGCTGCATTCGAACCGGTTTCGTGGTGCATAATCATGTTCACACCTTTTTCCTTGGCATAACGTTGCAGCTCCTTCACATCATGGTCCGGATAAGGGCTGGTAAAGATAAAGTGGCGGTCCTTGCGGTACGAAGCCCAGTCTTCCCAACCTTCGTTCCAACCTTCCACCAATACGGCATCAATTCCATGCTTGGAGGCAAAATCAATGTACTTCTTTACATTTTCCGTATTGGCCGGATGATGACCGTTAGATTTCAGTTTGGTATAATCCGTAATTCCCGGTTTTGCCTTGAAGTCATCACTATAGGCCCATGTACCTCCATCACCGGTAAACATCTGCCACCATACTCCCACAAACTTCTGCGGCTTGATCCATGAGGTGTCCTCTATCTTACAAGGTTCATTCAGATTGTAAATAAGTTGGGATGCAAGGATGTCACGGGCATCGTCGCTCACCATGACGGTTCGCCAGGGAGTCAATACAGGCAATTGCAAGTAACCACGTACTCCCAACTTGTCGGGGGTAAGATGGGCGGAAAGGACAAATGCCTTGTCGTCTACATCCAATTGCATGGCCGCATAGTCAACCAATGCCGCTTCGTGGATATTGATATAAAGGCCTTCGGCCGATTTCAACATCAAGGGAGTCTGAACGGACAAATCCCCCAAAGCCTTGGTTTCGTAGCCCTTTTGCTTCAAAGCCTCCCGGATTCCTTCACGAATGGCCGACAAGGGTGCCGTAGTATAGGCAAACTCATTGGTGTCATAATCTCCCGGAATGCAATAGGCTTTATGGTCACCGGTCAAACGAAACTCAGTCAGTTCGCCCTTCATAGTCAGATAGTTCATGGTTTCCTGAACGGGAAGTTCGTAACGGAAACCTAATCCATCGTTATACAAACGGAAACGGACCAACATGGTACGCTTGTTGGCATCATTCTGTTGGAAGGTAACGGCCAATTCATTGTAATGATTCAGCACTTTGTCATATTCACCCCATACAGGTGTCCATGTTTCCTGAAACGTCCGGGTCTGGGAATCTATGGTCCGGAAGTTGTCGGTCAATTCAGCTTCATTGGCCGAAAGACCCAGACGGCTGGCTCCAATCACTTGCCCACCTTTATAATCCAGGCTGTAAGTAGGGATTCCCTTCGCATCCACTTCCACTTTCAACTTCAAGTTACCATCGGGTGAAAACAATTCTTGTGCTCCTGCCGAAACGGCAAGAGCCAAGAACAGACTTAATATCGATACAACTCTCCTCATAAGCCTTACTTCTTATAAATGAGATACTGATAAGGCTGTAATGTCACTGCCGATGACAATGTTGTATTTTTGCCGGTCATCATATCCTGCATGGTACTGCCGGCTTGTTCAATAGGTATTTTAATTTGAACGGTTTCGGCTGTCGGGTTCACCATCACAAACATGCCATGACTACCTGCCTTGCGATAGAAACTGACGATTTTACCGGTAGCATACAATTTCAATTCACCACCACGTACATCCTTCGTGTTCTTGTAAGCAGCAAGCACATCGGTCATTTCTTTGCAATAGGATGCATTGGCCTTTACATCCACCACTTCGTAATTGAAGAAATTCAGAGCCTTAGCGTATGCTGATTCTTGTGAGCTATATACCAAAGGAATACCATCGAGCATGGTTGCAATCACAAAAGCCGACATAGCTCCACGTTCGCCACCAAAACAATCCAGCGGTGAATCATCGCGAGCTTGGTCGTGATTGGTTGAATAGCGCATACGGATAGTTCCTTCGGGCATACCTACCTTTTCTTCCTTATAAGTATTGAAGAGGTCGTCCACTGTAGCCTTTCCGGCATAAAGCTGTTCTAACTTTTCCTGGAAATTCCAGGCATAGAGCATATCAAATCCCCCTTCGGTCAAGACCTCAGCCTTACCGGCCTCAGCCAACAGAATCACGTCCTTATTCAACGCACGCAATGCATCGGTTGCCTTCTTCCAGAAGGTAACGGGAACGCCTTCGGCATAGTCACAACGATAACCATCAATACCGGTTTCCTTCACCCAATATTCCATGGCTTCAATCATGGCAGCTTGCATGGCTTGATTGTCAAAGTTCAAATCAATCACATCGCCCCATTCCGGGAACTCGGCGGGAGGTGTAAAGCTACCATTCTTTTGTGTAAACCATTCCGGATGATCTACAGTCCATACATTGTCCCACGAAGTATGATTGGCTACCCAGTCAAGAATAACTTTCATGCCCTTGCCATGAGCTGCATCGACCAATTTCTTCAAATCGGTTACAGTACCATATTTGGCGTTCAGACCTTTGTAATCCTTAATACAATAGGGTGACTGAACCGAGTTCTTCACACCGGGATCATTGACCGGCATCAACCAGATTACGGTCGTACCAAGGTTTTTGATATGATCCAAATTAGCCTGGACAGCAGCAAAAGCATTTTCAGTAGCAAAGATACGTGGATTCACTTCGTAAACCACCATATCCGATGCCGAGTAATCGCCTTCTTCTGGAGTAGGAGTAGGTTCTACTCCCGGATCTGTGCTACTGTCGCTGCACCCCGTACAGGAGCACAGCATGACAGAAGCCATTATTGAAAATATTGTTTTTTTCATTCTAATCATACTTTATAAGTTATTGAATTTCAGCAAAACCGGAAGCTGTAATATCCAAGAAACAATCACGCACTAATGTAAGGTTAGGACCGTCAAACTGGGCACCCGCTCCATTATTGTTGAAGATAAGGTTTTCGTTCTTTCCAAAATGTGGAGTAAGGTCAAACACCTTATATGTGTTTCCATTCACTTCTTCAGTTCCTGTTGCTTGCATACCCGGCCAACCACCGCATATTTCTGCATCACCCCAACAATAGAGGGCAAGAGCATCCCAACCGGTATTGTCCAACACATAAATCTTAGCTGTATTTTCTGTCCAACCATCAGCAGTAACAGTGAAATAGTAATTACGGTCAAGTGTAATGTTCGGACCGTCTTTTTGTTCACCGGCACCATTGTTGTTCAGAATGAGGTTCAAGTTCTTGCCTGCAGCTTCCAGACTCATCTTGAATGCATGATAAGTCACTCCGGCAATCTCTACCGTTTCGGCAGGTCTCATGCCCGGCCAGCCACCACAAGCTTCCAATTCGCCCCAGCAATACAGTGCATTTTCTGCCCATCCGGTCTGGTCGTTTACATAGATTGTATACATCTGTGCGTTTTCCAAATCGATATCTACCACACCTTCGGCAGTTACACGGAGATGATAGTCACGGTTCAATGTCAGGTTATAGTCCGGCAACTGAACACCTGCCCCATTATTGTTGAAGATAAGGTTCAGGCTCTTGTCCTTGGCAGCCATAGAGAATGGGAATGCCTTATAGTCAATACCATCGATATTCACAAGTTCAGCTTCAGGAGACTTACCCGGCCAACCGCCACAGGCTTCCAAATCACCGTATGCGTATACTGAAATACCTTCCCAACCGGTCAAATCCTGTACATAAACCGTATAGCTCACGCCATAATTATCCGGATCTTCAATTTCAGTAACTCCGGCAGTCGTTACATGCAGATAGTAATCACGGTCAACCGTCATCTTAAAGTCGGGAACCGGTGTGTGGCTACCACCACCATTATTATTGAATACCAAGTTTATGGTCTTGTAATTAGCTTCAACAGGCAAAGTATACTGCTGATAGGTAATACCATTCACCACCTTAGTTTCGTCAGTGGAAGGAGAACCCGGCCAACCTCCGCAAAATTCTCCGGCACCATAGCAATAAAGTACAGTTTCAGTCCAACCGGTTTCGTTATGCACATAGATATTGAATGTTTGTGCAGCACCCGGTTCAATTTCTTTCCAGCCATCGGGTGTAAGACGGAGGAATACATCACGGTTGATTTCAAAATTGAAGTCGGCCAACTGAGGCGCACCGTTATTATTGAAAATCAAGTTCCAATTGGCTTCACCGGTATGGGCATCACCCATATCGAAATAAGTATATTCCACTCCATTAACCGTTTCTTTTCCGGTAGCCGAAGTTCCTGGCCATCCGCCAAAGAGTTCGGGCAGACCGTCACCACTCCATGCATAGAGTTTCAGTTCATTGTCCCAACCGGTAAGGTTTTCTACATACACCACATGACCATCGTGTACAATTTCATCACTTGCTTCAGGAGTAGGCCATGAAGCAACATAAACATCACTCCGTGTTCCTACATTCACATTCAGTGTATGAATGATAGAATCACCTTTCCCATCCACTTCGGCACCATTGGCTAAAGAATAGAAATAGAATCCATCAGCCAAAGTCTTTCCATTTTGGAAATCAGACGGATAAAGATAAATACCCCACTTGTCATTGCTTTCTGTCGCTTTTTCGAGCAACCAACGGTAATCGCCTACCGCTGCTTCTTCTCCACCGTTGAAGTCACCGACGATGTAATATTCATCCGTCAATGAAGTACCACGGGGCAATACCACTTCCAATAGAATGGCATCGGACTTTATTTCGAACATCGGCCGTTCTACATCGAACAGGATGTCTTCCTCGTTGTTACAACCCACCATCATAGCTGTGAGCAAAGGTAACAACAATAACCAATTCAATATTTTTTTCATATCAGTATTCTATTTAAATGCGAATTAATAATTAGGATTCTGAACCAACCCCGGATTTACCAACAAAGCAGATTGTGGCAAGGGGAACCATTCATACATACGGTCACGAGTGGCCGGAATCAAGCCTGCATCATCGGTTGCACGACCGAAGAACCACCACTGTCCTTGTGTAAACTTATCGAAACGGCGCAAATCAGTACGACGGCGACGGCCTTCGTTCAAGAATTCCTGTCCCCACATATTGAGCATCCAATCCATATCAAAAGCTGCAAAGCCACGACCCGGTTCGTCCTTAACTGCATTCCAATCACTATCATTGAAGTAGCGTTGACGTACTTGGTTTACTAATGCTTTGGCATCACCACCGGAACGCAACTGGCATTCAGCCAACATGAAGTAAACTTCACTCAATCGCATTTCGACTTCACACGTACTCAGATAATCAATATTGAATTTAGCAGGATATATCGGATATTTCAAGATACGCAAACCGGAATTGGTTTCTCCCCAACGAGAAGACATGACGGTTTCAAGGTTACGGCCCAAATTCTGGAATGTACCCACTTGGTCTACATATACCAACTCCTTACCATCACGGTCGGCATCAGCCTTTACACTTTCACCGGTTTCCAGATTCT
The DNA here is from genome assembly GCA_964545265.1 of uncultured Phocaeicola sp. Lineage (GTDB taxonomy): Bacteria > Bacteroidota > Bacteroidia > Bacteroidales > Bacteroidaceae > Phocaeicola. The sequence continues at coordinate 9,379 of CAZJFI010000016.1, read as the reverse complement.
TCATGGCACCTTTCAACATGATACCACCGTTCCATTCACCCTTGTCATCCACTTTGAAATTCTGTTTGCGGATATCCTTATCATTGAAACGTTCGTATACAGCACCCAATTTGTCATTATATGGAGCATCAAGGAAGCAGACAGCCCCTTCTGTTCCACCCCATTCTTGTATAGTACCGCTATTGTCGTAAGAAGGAGACAAACATTGGCAATTCCAACCACCATAAGTGCTCTTGTATCCCAAGAACTCTTCAAAGTTATAAGGGAGGAAAGGAGTATTGCGCAGGTTATTGAGTTCATAAATTTTCTGGTCAGCAGATGCAAAGGCAAAAATCACTTCCGGACAATTTTCGTTACCCGGAGAGAATACATCCCGATAATCTTCTGCCAGGCTGTAAGTACCAAAATCACCATTAATAATCTGTTGGCATAAAGCAGCACATTCTGAATACTTGGCTGTACCAATGAACACTTCTGCATTGAGCAACAAGCGGGCCTTCACCAAACGGTTGGCTGCCATATTCATACGGGTTGAAGTATTCTTCTTCATATCCATATAACATTCATCCAATTCAGTAGTGATGAAATCGTATATTTTCTGACAAGAAGTATCAAAATCCGGATCAGCTGTCGGAGGCAATGCATCTCCACCGGCAACTTCAATATTCAATGGAAGCGCTCCTCCCCAAATTTCAAACAAGTTATAATAAGCCCATGCACGGAATGTACGTGTTTCGGCAATATAGGCTTTCATAGCTTCTTCACTGATACCCAATTCGGCAGCTGACAATCCGTTCAAATCGGAAATCAACTGATTACAGAGACCGATTGTCTTCCATGCCTTTTCCCAAGCATTACGGATGTATTGGGCTTCAGAATTCCAAGAATGAGTGGACAATACGTATTTCATACCTTCGTCCCAACCCCAGGCACCGCCGTTCCAAGTACGCCAGGCAACTTGATCGGCCGAATATTCCTGTAAGTAGTAAAAGAATTCACAACCCACAACTCCCTCATTATAGATGGCAGCAAGGGAACCTTTCACGCTGCTTTCGTCCTTATAATAAATGTCCTTACCTACACGGTCGAACACTTCTTCATCCAAATCGAAGCAACCTGTCAATGTACTTGACAGCATCAAAGCAGCCAATATTGATTTATATTTCGTTAGTTTCATAATTTCTTTCTTTTAGTATTATTTGAATCGGATGTTCAATCCCACACTCACCTGAGTGGCCGATGGATAGGCGCTGGTAACATCCACACTTGGAGTAAGACCATTGATACCTACTGTCGAAGGATCGTTTCCGGAGTAACCGGTCAGTGTAAAGAGGTTCTTGGCCGTTACATATACTCTCAGGCCATTGATATACTTATTTTCTTTCGGAGTAAAATTATATCCCAAAGTCACATTATCCAATTTGATGTAATCGCCTTTTTCCAGGAAGAATGAAGAAATTACACCACCGCCTGTCTTGATGTAGCTATCGTCCAAATATGCCTCACGAAGCACATTGTCGGTACCACATCCTTGCAAGCCCATACCATACTTACGCATATTGAAGATTTCGAATCCGGCAGCTCCGTTGAACATAAGGCTCAAATCGAAGTTCTTATATGTAAACGTATTTCCCCATGAGAAGAAAGAAGTAGGCGTACCATTGCCGATATAACGTTTGTCATCAGGATTGGCCTGTGAAGAAAGTACCTTTTCGCCATCAGCCTTGTAAACCATCATGTTGCCGTTTTCGTCTACACCGGCATATTCATAGCCATAGAACTGGCCTACCTTACTGCCCTCTTCGATACGGAAGAAGTATTCATTGGTACCTACGCCCGGTTTCTGATAGAGATCTACGTATGACGATTTGTAAGTATCGTTACTCAATTTGTCAAGCTTGGTTGTTCCATAAGAATAGTTGATATTGGAGGTCCACTTCAAAGGAGTATCTTTCAAGATGTCACCTTCCAAAGACACTTCAAAACCACGGTTGATGGTAGTACCTACATTCACCAAAATATTGGAATGAATATAAGGAGGCTGCGGAGCTGTATAATTGTAGAGCAAGTCACGTGACTGGCGGTCAAAGTATTCTACAGAACCACGTAAACGGTTGAACAATGCAAAGTCCACCCCTACGTTGATGCTGACACTCTTTTCCCAGGCAAGGTTTGAATTGGCATTGACAGAAGGAGCATAACCGCTAATCCATTGGCCATCCATCATATAGGTACCGCTGGTACTGTAAGTCTGCAAAGCCTGATAGCTTCCAAAGTCCGAACGACCGGTTACACCATAAGAAACACGGGGTTTCAAGCTCTGTACCACATCGGTTACATCTTTCATAAATGGCATTTCTGTCATTTCCCATGCTACAGACAAAGAAGGGAACGCACCCCACTTACTGTCGGCACCAAACTTGGTTGAGCCTTCGTAACGCATAGATGCCGAAACAAAGAGCATATCACGCCAGTTGTAGTTTACACGACCGAATACACCAATCAATTTAGCCAAAGACTTACCACTTGACATCGAGGCCTTTCCATCAGCCAAGAATGAACCGCTGCCAATGTTATGCCACAACATATCATCAAAGGTGAAGTTATTGTTTCCAGCCTGTACGCTTTCCCAATAAGTTTCTTCATAGTTATAGCCGGCTACCGCCTTGATGCTGTGTTCCTGCAAAGTAAGCGTATAGTTGGCCAACCATTCCAAACGATTTGTCCACCACTTTTGATATTGGATGTTGGCACGTCCGTTATAGCCTGCCCAATAAGATTCGCCTGAAGTGGAAGGTGTATAATAATTGGACTTCAAGTCATTGTAATGAAGCGAATAGTTCAATGAAGTATTCAACAAATGCTTTTCGCTACGAAGAAGATTCAGTTTCACTTCGGCACTACCCAATACATACAGACGCTGTCCGTTATTGCTGTTCACCATCAACTCTTGCACCGGGTTACGGGCATCTGTCGGTGAAGTAGGCTGATAATAAGTGCCGTCGGCATTATATACCGGCATGGTGGGGTTCATGCTCAACGCAGTATCGAACATTCCATCGTTACCCCATTCTTCGTTGACACGACGAGCGTTGATAGAACCTCCTACTTCTACCAGGCCATCCATCATACGTTGGTTAGTAGTGAAACGCAAACCATATTCTTCACGTTCCGCACGGATATCCAAACCGGTAGATTGCTTATAGTTGAAAGAGGCTCCGTAATAACCATTCTTGGTATTACCATCGATTGACAAATACTGATTGTTTTCGTACGAGAAATCACGCATCAACAAATCATACCAATCGGTTGAGTATCCATAGTCATTGCCACGACGTGATTGACGGAACTCGTCAGCACTTAACACTTCCGGTTTACCTTTACCAAAATTCACGCCAAAATAGCTGTCATAAGTCACCTGAGCCTTACCGGCTTCACCACCGGTACCTTTACGAGTAGTAACAAGGATTACCCCGTTCGCACCACGAGTACCATAAATGGCAGCAGAAGCAGCATCTTTCAATACAGTCATGGATTCAATATCCTGAGCTGAGAGATTGCGGATATCACCTCCGGCAATACCATCGATAACCACCAACGGAGAATTGCTTGCCGAGATAGAAGTGGCACCACGAATCTGAAGGCTGGAACTGGAGTTAGGATTGGCCGATGCCGTATTGTTTACTGTCAAACCGGCCACTTTACCGGTCAACATTTCCATCGGGTTGTTCATAGCTCCGGCATTGAAGTTCTTCTTGTCCACTTGCACAATGGAGCTGGAAACTTCCTTCTTACTTAAAGAACCATAACCTACAACCACCACTTCTTCCAACAGTTGCTGGTCGTCCGACAAGGTTACATCAATTCGACTTCTGCCCTTCACCTCAATTTCCTGAGTTTTGTATCCCACATACGAAAATACAAGAACGGCATTATTATCTACATTTTGTAAAACGTAGTTTCCGTCAAAGTCGGTAATGACTCCGTTTGTACTACCTTTTACCAACACGCTTGCACCGATAAGGCCTTCGCCTGTATTATCGGTCACTTTTCCTTGTACTTGCAATTGCTGTGCCAAGGCAACACCCGCTGTTACAAGGAATCCAAGCAAAAAGAACGTGCGTCGCATTAATGACGCGGTAAGTTTTTTACTTTTCATGGTAAATAAATTAAAATTAAAATAATGATGCCCAAAATTAGGGAAGTTTATATTATATAAAGGTTAGGATTTATGGAAATCAAAGAAGCGTAGAAATCTAATCTACTACCAGTCAACCATTTGCATAAAAACAAGAAAGGCAAAAATCTAAAGTCTCTCAAACTTGGATTTTGCCTTTCTCAATCAAAAACAACCTTATCGAACTATCTGAAAGAAGAGATTTTCATAATCCGTTCTTCAAAATCGTCTTTATGCAAAGACTTGTTTTTCATTTTGGAACGATAAGTGTATATGGTGGTAATGGAATAACGTAAGAAGCTCGCTATCCGAGTGCTGTCCGTTATACCCAAGCGTACAAGGGCGAAAATACGCAATTCGGTAGTAAGAAGCTCATTCTTTTTCGGAATAATCTGTTCCTCTTCGGGAAGCAATCCGTTAAATTCCTCTATGAATTTAGGGAAAATTTTCAAGAATGAAGCATCAAAGTTGTGATAGAAATCCTTCAATTCTTCATCCATCATTTTTTTGGATTTCAACAAATCATAGAGTTCGTTCATTTTTCCGGCAGCAGCCTTCTTGTTAAGCGTGCGACGATAAGTATCTAACTTATCTATGTAAGTTGAGCATAATTGAAGGAAACAGCCTAAATACTCTTCCTTTACACTATTGGCTTCTTTCAGAGCATTGTTCAGTTGCGACAATTCTACATTCAGTGTTTTCAGCGCTGTATTTGTATCCACAACTTCCTGACGTGCTTTCCGTATTTTCTTCATTTGCCCAATTACATAAGCTATAGCAACCAGCAAGACTACAGCCAACAAACTAATGGTCACTATCAGGCAAAACAATTGTTTTTGCTGGGTATTGATTTCTTCCTGCCACGAACGGTCAATCAACGGCAGGATATTGGATACTTGCAAACTACGCAGCCTGGCCTTATACCTGTTGGTCATTTCAAGACTGGACTTGATATAGCGGTTGGCCCTTTCCAGTTCACCTTCTCTAAAAAGCAGTTCGGCCAAGGCACAAAGAGAATAGCTTTCCGTAACTACCGCTTTAATATCGGCTATCGCACTTAAAATACGGTATCCCGTTTCCTTTTGCTTATCATTCATCAAATGGTACACAAAAGCCAGAATGGAGGTAGTTACTGCATACTCATGAGTGTCCTGTTCCAAATTATCAGCATGTAGCAACAATATATCCAATGCTTTTTCATACTGTTCCTGATTCATCAAGATTTGAGAACGGCTGATTACATATTGATGGCTTCCTACAGGTAGAAGATTGATTATGGAATCACTATATTGATTGACATAATCTATATATTTATGTTCATAATCGGGAGAAGTGTATTCTGCCAGATAGAGGTAGATATTACTATAGGCCACATAATAATTCAGCAGGTCTTCTTGGGTCATACACTGTTTCGACAAAGACTTCAGTAACTCCATGGCCTCTACATACAACCCCGATGTTATGAGTACGGAAGCCTTGTTCAATTGGGAAGAAACCAACCATTCTTCATTATTGATCTGCCGGGCGATATCAATATTCCTATTAATATAATGCAATGCAGAATCGCAAATATAACTTTCATATTCCCGATAAAGCGCCTTGTGCAGATAATAGGTATCTTGAATGGTCAGTGAAGACATTCCGATTTTTTTCTTCATGGAAGCAATACGTTGTACCTTCTGTTGCTCATATATAGCGCTATTTTCAAGTACATTGTCAAGTTCCAACAATAAGCTGTCCACCGTATCTGCCTTTGCCAAGGAAAAGCCGAAAAGGGAAAATGTCAGTATAAATAATACATTCTTCATAGCATTACAGAAAAACAATTCACATCGCAAAACTAATGATTAAATCTAATACAATCAAATCACGCATTCCTTTTTTTTGTGATAAAATATTTTAGTCTTGTTCAAGTTCTAAAGACGATTTAGATAAAACCATCCACACAAACACACTTATTCTTTAACAATCAGCAAGATAACGATTTGAAAACATTAGATTTTCTTCTTATAAATTTGGCGGAATGATTATTTTTGAGAATCTTTGTAAATATAAAAATTAAATTAACAAGGTAAAAAGGTATTCAAAAAGCTAACGGGGTAATTACCTATATTTTCATAGGTAGGTCACTTAATTAAAATGCGTATTTAAAAAAAGGAGAGTGCGTGAGCATTCTCCTTTTTAAGTTTCTATCAAGATTATCAATAACCGAAGATATCTTCTGTCTTCAGTTCGACAACGGTGCCAAGTTTCTTCAAGGCATTCATGTCGAGTTCCTTCTTGTCACCCAAGATGGTGTAGTAATAAGTGCGGTCTTTCACCCACTTCTGTTGGAAATCGACTACATCCTTCAAGGTCATGCCCTGAATGTCGTTATACAACTGGCTACGGCTATCGACATTCAAGCCCAATTCCTGTGCATCGATGAACGACCAGATAACCGAGCTCTTGGTGATGCGTTCGGTACGCAAACGGGAAATCATACCTTCCTTTGCTAAGTTGAAGGCTGCTTCGGATTGAGGCATGTTATTGATGATGTCGTTGAAAGTATGGATGGCATCTACCATCTTATCATTCTGAGTGGCAATTTGTGTACGGAAGATGTAGTTTTCGTCCAACTTGGAAGGCTTGGCCAAAGTGGCACCGGCCGAGTAAGCCAAACCGCGGCTTTCGCGCATTTCCTGGAAGACGATGGAGTTCATACCGCCACCAAAGTATTCTACATAAAGCTGACGGGCAGGTTCAATGGCGGCATCGAAGGTTTCACCACGGTTGGAAATCTGCGACATGTAGATTTGCTTGGCTTCGTAAGGAGCCAAGAAGATTTTAGTCTCATCAGTAATTTGTTGCTTGAATTCCACACCTGCAGGAATTTCCTTCAAGGCATCGGGAGTTTGATGTTCCTTTTCGAGTACGGCAAGCACTTCGCTTTCGCTGCTCGGTCCGTAATATACGATGCGATGCTTGTAGTCGCTCAAATGGTGCACACGGTCAACCAATTCCTGCGGATTCATACCCAACAGTTCAGCCTCGGTGAGCAAGTTGGTGGCATTGTTCTTCGGTCCCCATTGTGCATAGAGGTTCAAGCGTGAGAAGTTTTGTGCCTGGTTCAACTTGGCATTGCGACGAGACTTGAGGATGTCGTTGGCCATGTTGGTGTAGGCTTCCTTGTTCACTTGTGCATCGCCCAACAACTTTTCGAGAAGGGCCAATGCCTGTGGCATGTTCTCATTCAAACCACCCAAGGAAACACGGGTACGTTCGCCACCGGTATACACATAGAAGGAGCATCCCATCTGATGGAACTGGCTCTTCACCTCTTCGGGAGTCATGTCGCTGGTTCCCAAGTATTCCAAATAGTCTACAGCTATACCCAAAGCCTTGTCATGACGGTTACCCATATCGAACAAGTAAGTCAGTTCAAAGATGTCGTTGGTTTCGTTCTTCTTGTAGAGTACAGGGATGTTCTTACCGGTCTTCAGCTGAGCCAAGTCCTTGTTGTAATCCAAGAATACAGGTTCAACGGGAGCCACTTCGGTTTGTTGGATTTCCTTCAAGAAAACACTGGCGGTATCGCGGTTCATCACAATCGGAGTGATTTGTGGCTTGGAAATCTTCTTTTCGTTCGGATCGGGACCTTGCTTCTTATACAACACGGCAAGGTTGGTATCCTTCAAGTATTGGTTGGCAAAGGCTACGATGTCTTCCTTGGTGAACTTGGAAAGACGGTCGAGGGCGCTCACCTCATCGGCCCATTCGGAACCGTTGATGAACGATTGAACGAACATGTCGGCACGACTTGCGTTTTCTTCCAACTGGCGTTGCATATAGAGTTTGAGGGTGTTGACGGTACCCTTCAACAAGGCTTCGTCGAACTCACCGTTACGGAGTTTCTTCAGCTCGCCCAACAACAAATCTTTCACTTCGTCCAATGTCTGTCCTTGCTTAGGATAGCCTTGCATCAAGAAGATGGAGTAATCGCTGAGCGACATGGCGCCACCAAAAGCACCCAACACCTTTTGCTGTTGAATCAAATCGAGGTCAATCAAACCGGCCTGACCGTTATAAAGCACTTGGCTGAGCACAGTAAGCAATTCCATTTCTTTGCTGGCAGCACCGGGGAAGCGCCATGCCAAAGCCACAGTTTCGGCATCAAGTCCCCATACTTCACGAACAATAGGTTCGGCTATTTCAGCATCTTCTTTCGGAAGGTTGAGCTTAGGAAGATTTGGATTGGGTTGCAAGTGACCGAAATACTTGTCGATGGTGGCAATCATTTCATCAGGATTGAAATCGCCCGAAAGACAGATGGCCATGTTATTGGGCACATACCAAGTCTTGTAATAGTTCTTGATGTTGGTGATGGAAGGATTCTTCAAATGATCCTGTGTACCCAATACGGTTTGTGTACCATAAGGATGATTGGGGAAGAGGGCAGAGAGCATGGCTTCCTGCAACTTGCGTGCATCGCGGGTAAGCGACATGTTCTTTTCTTCGTACACTGTTTCAAGTTCGGTATGGAAACCGCGGATTACGTTATTTTCAAAGCGGTCGGCCTGAATCTTTGCCCAATTTTCCACTTGATTGCTGGGAATGTCTTCAGTATAGCAAGTCACATCAAAGCTGGTATAGGCATTGGTTCCGTTGGCACCGATAGCCGCCATGAGCTTATCGTATTCATTGGGGATAGCCAATTTGGAAGCTTCATAACTCAAGCTGTCGATTACATGATAGATAGCCTTTCGTTCGGCCTCATCGGTAGTCTTTCGATACACTTCGAATTGTTGTTCAATCTGGTCGAGCAACGGCTTTTCGAGTTCATAGTTCTGTGTACCGAACTTTTGTGTACCCTTGAACATGAGGTGTTCAAAGTAGTGCGCCAAACCGGTTGTTTCGGCCGGGTCGTTCTTACCTCCCACGCGGACAGCAATGTATGTCTGTATACGCGGTGTTTCCTTGTTCACGGTCATATAGACCTTCAACCCATTATCGAGGGTATAGATGCGTGCCTTGAGCGGATCATTAGGCACCGATTCATAGCTGTACTTACCGGAGTTACAGCTACTGAGACCTATCACCACCATCATAAGGAGTAATAAGCCCATGGATTTCAAATGTTTATTCATGTTTTCTTTCAATTAAGATGAGACCGCAAATATAGTTTATTTTTAACAAAGAGACCATATATATCTATGATTTCTT
>CAZJFI010000015.1:0-16952 GCA_964545265.1 uncultured Phocaeicola sp. | reverse complement strand
ACAACGGTTTTCAAGACCGCCGCGATCGACCACTCTGCCATCTCTCCAAAACTTCTTTTCAGAAGTGCTTTTCTCCAAAAGCGATGCAAAGGTACGGTTTATTTTTAAATCTACAAATTTTTAGCCGCATTTTTTGAGGTTTTTCTTACTTCGATGTAGCTACAGGAGCTTTAGAGTGATACCATACCCATTTGTCGGGATACTTGGTACGGTATTCGTCAATGGCTTTCCGGACTTCGGCCTCGGTCACTTCCCCACCCTGTAGTTGGCGTGCATGCTGACGGGGCGACAAATGCTGGCCACCCTTAGGGGCATAAAGGCCGGTTGTATGATAATACCAATAACGGATATCGATGATGTCAACGGTTTGTGAACGGACGGGATCACTCAAGATGGCATCTTGCACATCTTTGGTTGAACTAAGGGCTACCCAGACTTGCTGATTGGTTTCCTTTTCCCATTCGGCGATAACATCCAACCAGAGCTGAACGAAATGAAGCGGTCCGGTATACTCGGAACTCAGGAAATGAACCACTCTGGAATAGCCGGCCAACTGGTCGAGACACATGCGGATGTAGTCCCTATGTAGCTCCCGACGGACCGGATGGGTGATATCGTAGAACTGTTCGTCCATAAAGATCCGTTTGTCGCCGGGAAAAGGTACGGGTTCCGGGAAATCGGTTTGATTGATATTGTTAACTGTACGCCAAGGAAAATCTACCCAATGGGCACCGGCCTCCAACAAATGATGTTGGAAATAATGATGATGGAAGAGGAAGAATGAATGATTTTCGGCCTTATCGGCAAACTCCCTCAACCGATTCCAATACCATTCGTTGGGACGGGTAAGGTCGTATTTGCTCAATCCATCCCAAGCCTTGCCTTCTCCACTTCTGGCAAACGGGAATTCATAAAAAGGTGCCCATACATCGCCATCACTACGACGCACCCGTTCATGGTCGTCGCGACGACGGTCGTACCACAAGGCATAGTTATGCTCCAAGGCCTGATAATTGTGTTCAACCATATAAGTGAGCACATCATCGATACGGTCGGTCAATCCCTGTCCTTCTCTATTGGGAACAAATCGGGTCAAATGAGGAAGCGCCTTAGACAGGGCGGGATTTCTGAGCTTTCCATTCCACCAAGGAACGGTAAGAATACGACGTTTGGAGTCACCGTAATCAGCCAATAGTTGTCGACTGACTTTCCACGAATGGGATGGTTTGCGTTCCTTTTCCTTCGTTTTCACTTGGGGAAGTTGGTCGACCTGTTTCAACGAGTCTATATCTATAGGAATGTTAGAAGTTTCACGGTTGATCCAAGCTTCGAGCGTAAGAAGCGGTTGGTAGGAAGCATCGGATAATTGTTGGGCTACCTCGATGGTAGGACTACTTGATGCCTTGGTAGAAAGGGGCAGGATGTGTGCCCAGTCGCACTCTTTTCCGTTGCGTTGTTTCCATTGGGCATAGAACAAGCTCCGGGGTTTGATGTGGCTATCCATATCGTGCCATTCGGCATTTCCCCAACATTGTCCCCACGAACCGAATACATAGTTCTTTTCCTTAGAAGAGGGCGAAAAACAATGAATGGAAGCAGCAGAGCATTGCCATAAGGAACTATTGGCCGAAGTCCAACCGGCTCCATTGAATTGGGGACCGACATTCATCAGCCTTAGGTCGTTGCCGTCTATATTAACAATATCGAACAACAAGCCACACGACCATAGATCGGTTGCACCGCTATAGCTGTAGGACTCTATGGCATTGCACTGGACAAAGGCATTGGGTCCGGCAGCATTGGTTCCTGCTGAAAAATCATGAATGCCGTGAATGGACAAACAACGTTGGAATAAGGTATGTTGGCCCAAGGTATAGAAGGTATAGCGTCGCATCCCTCCTATTTCAGAAACAGGGTCTCGGGATATGCAATCTTCGATGGTTATCTGTGAACCGGTAGGTTGGACAATGACGGCACTTCCGGCCAAGTGACGGAAATTCACACGGCTTACCCAACAATTCTCTGCATGTTCGATGGAAATGCCTGTCCATGAATGGTCTTCATCCTTTGGATGATCTTTAGAATAATCGGATATCAAAGTCAGGTTCTCAATGCCCGATTCGGCCATTCTACCCTTCCATATATAAGGAATAACCGTAGAGGTTCCCCATTGTGCATCCAAGGCCATGGTAAGTGGTGCATCGATGGTGATAAGGTTTCCTTGTATCTGGGTAATGGTGCGGTCCCAAAGGATATCTGCATCGCCCGGTTTCCATCCCCAGAAATCATGTCCACCTCCATGCACATCACAATGAAGGGATGCAATCCATTCCTTGGTCGACGGACGATGAATAAGTATACGGTCGCCTACCTTCCACGAAGCGTTTTCCGCCACTTGGAACGTACATTCGTTCATCTCAACATCAGGACTACTGATAACAAGGGTATCCAACAGTATCCTGTCGTTTATTCCCTCCATGTAGATAATGGCACCACGGTCGACTCCCTTTTTCAACAAACGGGTTTGCTCTTTATCCATGCCTCGAAGCACCACCCCCGATGTAGTTATGCGCAAGGAAGTGGTCAGTTCGAATTCGCCTTTATCCAACAAAACCGCTCCCCGATGACCGTTTGCATCCATGGGTAAGGAAGATACATAATCGATGGCCCGTTGGATACGAGAAGATTGGTCGCCTTCCTTCCAGGAAACAAACACCTGATTCTTGACTTCGGGAAGGGGGACATCCGAATGCCGATACCCACAAAATGAGTAATCCGGCAAATACGACGGAACAGTTTGCGCATGGGTTGCCAAAAGACATACGCCCATCAACCAACAGGTAAGGATTTGTTTCAGCATCAATATAAGCTTTTACGTTTGGCCAATGTATCTTTGTTATTATTCAAGTCGGTCCAATCCACCTTTTGGGTAGGATTGATTCCGTTGATGTATTTCTCAATGTTGGTATATCCATCACCGTTGCAATCCAAGGTTGCATCCGATGCATCGTTCGGATTCAAACCATAACGAGATTCCCAAGCATCGGGCATACCATCCATATCCGTATCAATCACCGGAATGCCTTGATAAGTAGGAAGCCCTCCCACTTGTTGCGGATGGGTAATGATGCCTTGTTTATAAGAATCGGCCGGCAGACGACGCTTGACATACGGACTTTCGCATTCACGGGCATCGGGTGCATAAATGGCCTTTCCTGTCTTGACGGATTGAATGATTCGTTCATCCACCGCATCACGTTTGGGGAAACTGGCACCTACATTACTCAAAACCCATTGATAGGCTTGCTCGGCCGAAAGAATGGATACAGGCGGCATCGGGAAAGGTTTCTCCTGACGAATCTGTAGAAGAATGGCTTCCTTTTGGGCCTCATCCACACCCGGTTGAACACCTCCGTCCCAATTGTTACGGGTTACCCGTTCGTTTCCAAACACTTTGTTTCCGCTTACATACGCTTTTCCGAACACTTCCTGATTGGCCTTGTCCCTACCCGTTTCGGGCTTCAGGATGCGATAGGAAATGGGTTTGCCGGCAGGGGTAACGGGACCAGGCTTATAGATGTTGTTGATGACATTTATCCGACTGGTATGGTCTCCCCCATCTACGGTACGGTTCCACCAATTGAAGACTACATTATTTACGAAATTAAAGTCCTCGTTCATGCCAATGGAACAATTGCGACTGATGTTTGAGGCAAACAAGTTACGGCAAAACAGACTGTTGTGCCCTCCGATGGTTGCACCGAAGGAATGATTGTAAAGATCGAGGCATTCGGAAAAGATGGAATGCTGAATGGTTACATTCACCGAAGGAAGCTTCCTGCCATGCCCCAATGAATCGCGGTCGTATACATGGCGATAGAGAGACATGTTCTCGTCCAATCCCCACGAAGCCGAACAATGGTCGATGATGACATTTCCTACACAATTTCCTCCTAAGGCATCGTCACGGAAAGCCACATCAGTGGCTCCTCTACGGAATCGCATGTGGCGGATGATAATGTCGTGAGTATCGAGCAAGAAGGACGCACCCGTTACACAGACTCCATCACCGGGAGCGGTTTGTCCGGCAATCGTGATATAGGGAGCACGGATGTTGATGGCCGATTTCAAGTGGATGACACCCGACACTTGAAAGACAACGATGCGTGCACCACCCGCTTCGCAGGCTTCACGAAGGGTTCCGGGGCCTCTGTCTTCCAACGAGGTGACCACCATCACCTTACCCCCTCTGCCACCGGGAGTAAAGGCACCACCCCCTTCGGCACCCGGAAAGGCTGGGATATCGGCTTTCATCAAATCTTGCGGATGGGAAGCCCAAGGTTTATAAGGGCGGCCTTTACGCGATTGTTCCAATACAACAGGCAAAGCTTTTTCCCACGCTTCGTCTGACAGGCGGTCGATTTCCTTTTGTTGGATGGCCAGACGGGCCTTCACCGAATCGGGGACAACCGGATATTGCGCCATGACACAAGGGCATACAACCATGGCCAGGGCGATGATTCTCATTCGTTTATTCATAGCTTACTCAAATCAATTTCTTTGTAGCAAATACGTTCCCTTCGCCAAGTATACACCACATGCAGTTTTCCATCCTTTCCTTGAATGATGCCGGGGTATGAATATTGGCTGATGGGACTGTCTTCCAAAACGATTTTCTGTTTCCAAGTTTGTCCATCATCGTCGGAAACAATAAGTGCCAAGGGAGTACGCAATCCTTTGGGTGTGCCCGGAATGGTGGCAAAATCATTGTACACCACCACTTGGCGACCGTCCTTCAAGGTGACCGCATCCGTGCCCGAGTTGTTGTTGGGCAACTCACTTAAAGTGACCTTGCTCCATGTATCGCCATTGTCATTGCTATACGTCACCGCCAAACGGGCATTCTTGGTCCGTCCCATGGCCATTAAACGCCCATCACTCAATGTAAGTATGCTGGGTTGGATACAAAGGATAGGATCCGATTCCAACGGTCCCACATACTTCCAGGTCTTTCCATGGTCGTCCGAAATTTCGAAATGGAACTTCCATCCGTCCGCTTCCGTGCTCGACGGACAAATCATGCGTCCGTTTGCATACACCGGTTTGTTCTTGATGGGACCCAAGAAACCTTCGGGCAAAGCTACGGGTTTGCTCCACGACTTCCCGTTGTTCTTTGATGTAATGTAGAATCCCCGCCAATCAGAAACACCATAACCGATTTTATAGAAAAGCATGAGCTTCCCCTCCGCTGTCTCAAAGAGCACAGGATTATAGCAAGGTTTCCGCCATTCTTCATTCACCGACGGATTGCCTCCTTTGGGAGTTGCCGCCATCCAAGTGGGGTAAGTCAGGTTATCACCTATAGGAACCGCCGGAGCGGCTTCCTTGGCTCCTCCCATCTCGAGCATGGCGGTGCGATAAAGCTTGGCCCTATCGTCTTTAGTGGTTCCTCCTGTTTCTTTCATCAGCCGGTCTACTATCTTTTCCCTTTGTGCAAACTTCTGCAAATCTTCTTCGCTGAAAGCTTGGCGAGTATATTCCGTATAAATGCCATCAGCCACTTGTACGGGGGCGGTCCATTGGTTGGCACCCTTTGGTTTACGACAAATCCAGATATTGCTATCTGGATTTTTCTCTTTAGTGCCTCCGAAAAAAGCAGCAACCAAATCGCCGTTCTTACACTCTACAAGAGTGGCCCCGTGACAAGCCGGAAACGGAGCTTCATTGTACAGAAATTCGTCTTTAGTTATCGCCGCATGGTTCGGTTTAATCTCCACCTTGAAGCGATGCTTTCCGGAACCTATCTTTTCTATCTTTCCGTTGGGCAGATGTACTTCGGCCGTGGTATTGGCAGGGATTTCCACCTCCCACTCTACACGTTGCAAGGTCTTTTTCCAACGGCTCACCACCTTACCGTAAGGAGTACGATAGGATGCATTCACGAAACTGATGTCCTGTATATCGAAATCGGGCTTCATTACAATATGTTTATAGCCTACCTTTTCCTTATCGCTACGGATACCTCCCAAGTTCTCGTAACACCAAGGCAGCAAATCACCCAACAACATCACATGGTTTCCGCTGTTCATCTTCGGGTCGGCCGTATTGCCATTCCATAATTCCCAGATGGTGGTTGCCCCTTGTTGGGCCATGTATCCCCACGAAGGATATGTATCGTTGGTGGCCAACAGGCAAGCTACATCGGCATGTCCTCTATTCGAGAGTTCGCGGAGCAACCACGAAATCCCGATTACCCCACAACTGATGTGGCCGTTGGCCTTCAGCATGATGTTTGATACGGTATTCTTCACCACCTCTTCTTCATACTCTTTGGGCACCAGTCCGAAAGCCAGCGGAAGAAGGTTGGCTGTAATGGTGTTGTTACTATAGAATATGCTGTCCGGGTAAAGCAGATGTCCCGGTTGCAGGGAAGTCCCCTTCTTTACATGAAGGAAACGTTTGTTGAAACCGTCGGTCATCTTTTGTTCCAAATCCTTCCAGAAGACCTTGTCTTCTTCATAGCCCAACAAATCGGCAAACCGATGCATCAGTTGCAACACCTTACAATAATAAGCGGTAGAAATCAATGCGCCGTCCGTAATGCGTGTAGAGTCCTTGCTATGAATCAATTCGAGGGATTCGGGCGGCATACACCAATCGCCATAACGGTCTTTGGTTATGATATAATCGTCCGTCATGTAATCATCGCGCATGTGCTTGAGCCATCGTTTTACATTGGGATACCAAAGTTCGATGGGTTTCAGGTTGCCGAATTGCGTATAGAGCATTTCCATCGACATGGGGAGAGCAGCCGGCCACGTCATGTTATCCGAATAATAATTCCAATACGCAGGTGCCACATCGGGGATACATCCGTCTTCGCGTTGGGCTTCGCAGATGTCGCGCATCCATTTGGCATAGAGCGGACCGTTTTCAAAGATGTAGCTTTCGCCCAAGGAACCCATGGTGCGGTCGCCCAACCAAGGCTGGCGTTCATTACGTTGGGGACAATCCACCGGTAATCCCTTGTAATTGCCCAAGATTCCCCAATACGCATTGCGATAGACTTGGTTCAAGACCTTATCCGACGATTCGAAAGAACCAATCACTTCCATCTCGTCACTCACCACTTCACCGATAAAGTCTTCTATCTTCGGATTCTCGTAACCTTTGATTTCCACATAGCGGAAGCCGTGATAGACAAACGTAGGTCTCCACCACGTTCCGTTTTCCTTTCCATTGCAGATGTAGGTATCCGTCACCTTGGCGTCACGCAAGTTTTCCATGTATAGTTCGCCATTCTTTTGCAAGGTTTCGGCAAATCGAAGGGTGATGGTATGGTTTTCGGTGCCTTTCACCTTCATCTTAATCCAACCTACCATGTTCTGACCCATATCCATGATGTACTTGTCGCCTACCTTGACTATGGAGAGTGGCTTGATGGTTTGCAATACTTTCATATTGGGTGCCATGGCTCCACGGAGTGTTCCGGTAGGTATGCTTACGCGTTGGGCCAGTTGCCAGGCACTGTCGTCATAGCCTACGGTCGCCCAATCGCCCAATACCTTACGGGCATCGTATTCTTCGCCATCGTATTCATTGTTGCTACGGATAGGTCCGTCGGCGGTCAGTTTCCATTTCTCATCCGTAGCAATCGTTTCAAGAGAGCCGTCGGTATATTCTACTATGAGGTTCAAACGAAGCTTGGGATAACCGAAGTTGGCAATCTTATAGGGTTTGTAATTCTGACGGGTGGTATAGAAATGTCCGTTACCCAAAGCCACTCCAATGGCATTGTCGGATGCCAAGAGCGAAGTGACATCGAACGTATTATAAAGAATGGTCTTTCGATAATCCGTTGGAGCCGGAGCCAAAACCTGGTCGCCCACCTTTTGTCCGTTGATGTAGAGTTCATACAGCCCCATCCCTGCAATATATAACGTAGCTCGTTTGATTTCTTTCTGCAAAGCGAATTCCTTACGGATGTAGCGGGCACTCAAACGGGCCCATTGACTTTCGTCATCCCAGGGCATGGCTTTATCGAGACCTATCCATCTGCCTGTCCACTGACTTTCTTTCAACAAGCCTACTCCCCAGGTGGCGGGTGTACTCCATGGCGTTTCTCCTTGGGTGGTATAACTTTTCACCTTCCACCACACCCGTTGATTGGGTTTCAAAGGCAGTCCGTTGTAAGTAATCCATTGCGAAGCATCGGAAGCTACTTTTCCCGAATCCCAAAGGTCGGCTTTCCCTTCTTCCAGTAATTCAAGAGAAGAGGCCACCAACAGATGATAGGCCGTTTGCATCACATTGTTCCGGTCGGATTCAAGCATCCAGCTCATTCGTGGAGTGGCTGTATCCAATCCTAACGGATTCACCATTTGTTCGGTGCGTGGATTTGTAACCAAAACCGCTGCCTTTATCCAGACAGGTAATGCTACAAGCAACCATAACATGCAAAAACGTTTCATAGGTTTCTTTGTTTTAGTTATTTTTGTGCATCCGGCAATACACTCCATTCTTTTTTCACATAGTCTTTCGATGCATCGACGGCTATGAGCACCTGGTCGTTGCCACTCATGTAGCCGCTATCGTGCTGGAAGGTTGTAACGACATTGTCAAATTCACCGATATAGTCCAGTGCCCCTGTACGGGTGTTATACCACCAGACATTCTTTTTCGTTCCGCTGATTTTGGTCAAATCAATTTGCATGGGGCGCCCCGAATAGTTGTACACCAACAGATAATCGTTGCCACGGGTGGCTATGGCACGGTCGTAACGTTCACCGTTCTTACCGGCAATGACACTCTGATCGGGTATGCGTTCAAAGAAGGGGAAGCTGAGCATCAGGTTCTTCAGATGAATCATCTGATTGAATCCCGGGTCTTCCAAGGCATCCCACCAAGCTTTCTTGCGTCCGTCGGCTCCGTATGCGCCATTCACACCGGGACGGATGAACTGCATGATTTCATTGTTGCCGTAGGTATGACCAAATGCACCCGCAAAAACCGACCAATAGGCATAGCGACGGACATCGTGCTGATTCCATTTGGTATCCTTTACATCGTGAAGACCTTGAGGAATGTTTTCATAGATGGGTTCATCGTCAATCACCGGTTTCATGGGTTTGAAGGCGAAGCTCTTCTCCACATACAGCCAATTGTCTTCCTCTGTATTTTCTTCGATAGGATAATCGCCATCACCCTTCCGTTGACCATACCGACGATGTCCGCTTTGGAACATATTGAAGTCCAACCAATCCCGGTCGTTGAACCAAGTGGCCGACATGGTGCGTCCACGCGGGTGATAGGTCATCAGATGGTTGGCATCCGCCTTGCGGATGGTGGTGGCCAGTGCTTCCCACACTTCGGGCTTTACATCACCCCGTACATCACCACCAATCATCCAAATGATATTGGGCTTATCCTTATATCGGTCGGCCAAGAACTGGCCGTATAACTTCGCTTCTTCCACATTCATCAAACCGCCCTTGACCAAGCCTCCCCAAATGCACACCATACCGATGTAGATGCCTTTGGATGCAGCGGTGTCAATGATGTAGTCCATGTGGTCCCAATAGCCATACACTCCCTTGCGGTTGATGTTCTTGAAGTTGAAACCCTCTATCATGGAGTATTGTCCGTACACGTTCATCGAAGGCACTCCGTTCAACACTTGCACCTGCACCATGTTATATCCTGCCACACGGCATTTCTCCAGATAATAAGCCACTTCGTCACGATTGAGGCGTTGGGGCATCAGCCAACCGGTTTCGCCTTGCCAGAAGAACGGTGTGCCGTCTTCATGCTTCAGATAACGGTTTTCTTCGGACACCTGTAACTTTCCATGTGTCCACGGTATATATGTTTTTTGGGCGTTAAGAAAGGGAGTGCATCCCATCAGTCCCAACAATACAGTCACTAATTTCTTCTTCATATATTTGTACATTTATCAGTCTCTCATCATTATTCAGATAAAGCATCCACCACCAAGCGTTGCAAGGAAGGTGCATGAGCCACTTTCTTACCATCAACCAACAGATGAAAACCTTTACCGATGTGATAGCGGTCGCCATCTTCGTCCCAAACCATGGTAAGGATATGACCGTGATACAGCACGTTGTCCAAACAGAACCATTTCCATTGTCCCGAAGGCAACAACGGATTCACTTCGATGATGTTATCCATACGGGGACGCAAACCTATCAAACCCGTAATCACCAAATCATTGAATGTTGAGTGGTTATAATAACGTGAGCGTTCCTGATCACCCTTGAGCCAATAGCCGGTCACTTCATCCAAATATTCACCGATGTATGGACGCCCGCGATGATGCTGCGATTCCACATACAATTCCATCTGACGGAAATAAAGGCTATCGGTCAGTGTGGTTTGTGGATAGTCGTTCATAAAATTGGCCATGGCGGTCAGCGTCTGCGAAGTGGCAAACGGCCAAACGGCTCCATCCCATTCGCACTTCCCTACTCCATGGGTACGGAATTCGGGATGCCTACGTTCGGCGGTGGTCAGTCCATACGGTGCCGAGAATCCTTTTTCGTCGGCTATCTGTTTCCAGGCCTCTTCGTATTTCTTATCGGCATCGGGCAGATTGAAATACCAGGGCAGAAAACCGATGGCTTCACGAACAGCAGCCAATGTATCTCCACGAAGGGTTTCAAAGAAACCATGCTTTTCATTCCACAATTTGCCTTGCACCAAAGCTTTCAGCGTATCGGCCTTCTGACCATAGGTCATGGCCATGGCTTCGTCACCACTCAAAAGGGCCAATAAAGTGAGTGCCTTGGCATTTCCATACATATAGCTGTTGATGGTGGGACGAGCATATTGCTTCTTCCGTCCGCCACTGATGGATTCCTCCATACCGTCCTGCACATCGCCCTGCCAATAAAGGCCGTCAGGCAATCGATGGGTGGCTTCCCAACGGTTATACTCCTGAACCAGGTCGTCTTTCATATCCAAGAGGAAATCCTTATCGCCATTCACTATATAGCGGGCCATCAGTGCATCGGGATTCCAGGAACTGAAGTTCATCATCTTCTTCATCGGTTCCCCTTCATTGCCCCTATACCAGGTGTGGATAATCTGATTCAGATAGTCCTGATTGTGCAACCACCGGCTTTCGTAAATGTGATGACCTATGGCACAAGCAATGAGGTTGTATTGGTCGGCATACGAACGGTTGACCAAGAATTCGGTCATGCCATAACCCACCGGCGTTTCCTTGATATGCTTACGGAGGGTCCACCAACGGTAATAGAACATTTCCTCGAAACTACGTTGCGGGCACTCAAACAAAGGAATGTTTTCCTGCATCCATCCGGCCGATTGTTTGTTAGGAACAGCCTGTACGATATTCTCATCCTCCATGGCATTGAAATGTTCCACATAATGCTTGAAATCTGCGAATTTTAAAATTGAACCCGATGCACCGTCACTCATAGAAGAGGTCTTAAAACTGGCGATACGATAGGTGCATTCGGGTTCTTGTTCACCGGCATTGTCAAGAATACCATACCAATCAGCCGGTGTATCGATGGTAGGATATGTGCGTTGGCCACCCGTACGGAACATCACCCGTTCAATGGCTTTTACAGGAGCGAAGAACATGCGCTGGCCACGTTTCTTTCCGTCGACGAAGACTTGCACCATGCGGTTGGCTACCGACAACTGCACTTCCACCTGATAGGTCTTATGGGCTTCGTAATCCATGTTCTTGCCATAGCGGGCTCCACCTTTGGTGCGCATCAATCCTTCGGACGTGAGTTCGATGCGCGAACAAGCCGTACCGTCTTCGTCGAGAAATTCTATTTGCAACAGCCCCTTGTCGTTTTGTCCGGCCATCAGTTCGAAGGACACTTTCAGTTCCTTTGAAGCGGGAATCTTCCGTTCTACACGGGCATAGTCAAACAAGTCCTTGTCTTTCAAGACCAACCACTTGCCATCGAGCGATACGGGAGCCCACTGTAGGGAATAGATGTTCCATTGCGTCAATTCATTCAAATGCCGATAGTGTGAAAAATCATCGTTGGCATGTGCCGTAGCGTGTTGCTGTACGGGTACGGGGATGCGTGTCACCCACATGTCTTCCTTGTTCATGCTGTAGGTAATCCACAAATCGCCATCGGGCGGTGTTCCGTTGCCTTCCTGGATACCCCGTGTGTATTGGGGACCGAACGACTTGTAGTTTCCACCGTAGCGCATCGGGGTTATCTCGCCATGCACCAGGTTCAGCGTGGTGTATTCCAACCCGTCCTTACTCAAGGAGATGCCTAACGGCCAACGGAATTCCGAAGGATTGTACACAGTGGCGTAAGTGCCGTCGCTCAACCGTTGCCCCCAGATTTTGGCATTGCTGTTCACAAATCCCTTGGCACGTTCTATGGGTTGTTCCCAAGTATAGCCTCCATCGGCACTGACGGATGTGAGGGCATGTTTCCAAAGGCTGGCCAAGCGCCCGTCGGGCAAGGTATAGTCACAATATGCCTTGTATTCCTTATGAAGAGGGATGAGCGGGTCGTTGCGGTCGGCTTCTTCCACCCATTGCATGCGATAGCGCGGATTGTCCAATATCTCCTTACAAGCCTGCTTGAAACCCTTGTCCTTACTTCGGGTATAGTAGGGATAGTGCGTATTCTTTTCGTTGAAGTCGTGGTTGTAGTAGATGAAGTGGATGGGTCCCAAAGTTCCGTCCTTGTAAATTTCCCTTACCACACGTCCGATGCCGTTGCCATCGTTTGGGTCATCCTTGCTGTCAAGGGCCACTCCATAGTTGCCCATAGCTATGAGACGATTGTCTTTCGACACATAAAACCCAACCCGCTGGTGCATCACCGCATCCAAGTCCTTGGCCTTGTCCGTCCTGCCTTCCTTCGTGAATCCGTCGGGCACCCGATAGACCGGGAACAAGGTTTGCGGAGCAGTCCACTGATATCCGTCTTCGGAAGTCATCAAGAATGTCTGGGAAGGCGGCACATGTTCATCTTGAGGATCCGACAAATAGTGCATATAGAATTTCCCGTTCCAGTAGGCCAGCATCGGCTGATGGTTGTAAGTCCATCCATAGCCGTTTTCGGGCGCAGGATGTTCGCGGTTGGCACGCATCACCTGAATGGCATGCACCCCCACCACGGGCGACAATTGTCCGTCGTGATGCACCGGGTTCGACAGTTCAGTGCCCGTATAATGAATACGGTCTTGCGCCACCGCAGAAAGAACAGAGCAGAAAAAGACCAACAAAAGGGTGTACAGTATGTTTTTCATGAGGATTTCACTTATGATGCAAAGATAAAGAATTTTTGGCAAACTTCCAAGAAATATAGGAAACAATGAATGATTTTTACTTGTTAACTTTGTATCATCAATTCAAAAACATAAAAAACGTAAAGACTATGGATAAAAATATCATTCGGACCAACGCCGACAAAATCATCCGCTCCATGAAAGCCGGCTATGTATACACATTGAGCAAACTGGAAGAAATCACCACCTTCGGCATCACCGAACTTTGCATGGCCCTGTTGGTGCTGATTCAGGAAAACAAGGTGAAACAATTCAACAGCAAAGAAGGGGTAAGATATACTCTGGTTTGCTAAACAAAACCATCAGGAAAAGACAAGGTGGTTACAGAAGTTACAGTTGTTTCAGTTTTTATTTTGCCCATCACCCCGTTTTACTGCTTGTAAAAATATTTCATTATATTTATATATATAATATATATATTATATATATAAATATAATAATTCTGTTTTAAAGTCTTTCAAGGGAACTATGTGTGCGCAAAAAAAACTGTAACTACTGTAACTGTAACCACTTGATGTGCCTCAGCAAAGCATCGTTCCATCAAGCGGAAAACGTCGTTTTCCACCTCATAAAACGTCGTTTTAAAAACAAGCATTCAAAGAGCCGGTTTCGTTTGGAAAATCAAAATATATTTATTATCTTTGCATCACTATTCATGAGAACTGAAAGCTGCTATGACATATCCCCAAAACTTTGAACAAAAAATTGGATTCGACAACATCCGCCACATGCTGAAAGAAAAATGCTTGAGCACCCTGGGACAAGAGCGGGTGGACGAGATGATTTTTTCCGACAATTATACAGAAATCTGCCAGCGTTTGCAGGAAGTGGACGAATTCATCCGCATCATACAGGAAGAAGACGGATTCCCCGACCAATATTTCTTTGACGTACGCCCTTCACTCAAGCGTATCCGTGTAGAAGGAATGTATTTGGAGGAACAGGAACTGTTCGACTTGAGACGTTCGTTGGAAACCATCCGCGACATTGTACGGTTCCTACAACGCAACAATGACGGAGAAGAGGATGAAGAAAACCCTTCGCCCTACCCTGCCCTCAAGGCATTGGCCGGTGATATTATTGTGTTCCCACAACTTATCAGTCGTATCAATAACATACTCGACAAATACGGCAAGGTAAGAGACAATGCCTCATCCGAACTTTTACGTATCCGTCGGGAACTGGCATCGACCACCGGCAGTATTTCAAGAAGCCTGAATGCCATCCTCCGAAACGCCCAAGCGGATGGGTATGTGGACAAGGATGTAGCTCCCACCATGCGCGACGGACGACTGGTTATCCCCGTAGCACCGGGATTGAAACGGAAAATCAAAGGGATTGTGCACGACGAGTCGGCCACCGGAAAGACGGTCTTCATCGAACCCGCCGAAGTGGTGGAAGCCAACAACCGCATCCGCGAACTGGAGGGGGAAGAACGACGCGAAATCATCCGCATACTGATGGAATTTTCGGCCACCGTACGTCCCCAAGTCCCGGCCATCCTGCAATCGTACGAATTCCTTGCCGAAGTGGATTTTATCCGTGCCAAAGCACATTTTGCCATTCAGACCAAGGCCATCAAGCCAATGGTGGAAAACAAACAGATTGTCGACTGGACTACGGCCATCCATCCGCTCCTGCAATTGTCGCTTGCCAAACACGGCAAGAAGGTGGTGCCTCTTGACATCGAATTGAACGGCGGACAACGCATACTCATCATCTCCGGGCCTAACGCCGGCGGTAAATCGGTGTGCCTCAAAACGGTGGGACTCCTGCAATACATGCTTCAATGCGGATTGCATATACCCATGCACGAACGTAGCCATGCAGGCATCTTCAGCAGCATCTTCATCGACATAGGCGACGAACAGAGCATAGAAGACGACCTCAGCACCTATTCATCACACCTCACCAACATGAAGTATATGATGAAGCATTGCAACGAACGCAGCCTGATTCTGATAGACGAATTTGGTGGGGGCACAGAACCTCAAATAGGGGGAGCCATAGCCGAGGCAGTGCTGAAACGATTCAATGAAAAGCGCACCTTCGGGGTAATCACCACCCACTATCAGAACTTGAAGCACTTTGCCGAAGACCACGAAGGAGTGGTGAACGGTGCCATGCTGTACGACCGCCACTTGATGCAAGCCCTCTTCCAACTGCAGATAGGTAACCCCGGAAGCTCGTTTGCCGTAGAGATTGCCCGAAAGATAGGTCTGCCCGAAGAGGTGATTGCCGATGCCTCGGAAATTGTGGGAAGTGAATACATCAATGCCGACAAGTATTTGCAGGACATTGTACGCGACAAGCGATATTGGGAAACCAAGCGTCAGAACATCCGCAAGCGCGAAAAGCAGATGGAAGAAACCATTGCCCGCTACGAAGCCGAAATACAGGAATTGGAACGCAGCCGTAAAGAAATCCTGAAAAAGGCGAAGACCGACGCCGAACAATTGTTGCAAGAAAGCAATGCGTTGATTGAGAACACCATACGCACCATCAAGGAGACACAAGCCGACAAGGAACGTACCCGCTTGGCCCGTCAGGAGTTGACCGACTTCCGCGATCAGATAGACGAATTGGACAAGGCGGCACAGGAAGACAAGATTGCCCGAAAGATGGAACGCCTCCGCGAAAAACAGGAACGGAAGAAGGACAAGAAAAACAAGAAAGCCAATGAAAATACCGCATCAGCCACCCCATCGGCTCCCAAGGTAAAGCCTATTGAAGTGGGAAGCATGGTAAAAATCAAGGGACAAACCGGAGTGGGCGAAGTAATCAGCATCAGCGGAAAGAATGCCATGGTAACTTTCGGTATGATCAAGACCAACGTTAAAACAGACCGTTTGGAACGCACCGATGCACCTGTACAGAAAACCATCGCCAAAAGTACTTTTGTAAGCAGCGAAACACAAGACCGCGTATACGAAAAGAAACTCAGCTTCAAACAAGACATCGATGTTCGGGGCATGAGGGGCGACGAAGCCATACAAGCGGTAACTTACTTCATCGATGATGCCATCTTATTGGGCATCAGCAGAGTACGCATCCTTCACGGAACAGGTAATGGCATTTTACGAACTTTGATACGCGACTATCTGTCGGGAGTTCCCGGAGTGGCTCATTTCCAGGATGAACACGTACAATTTGGAGGAGCCGGTATAACAGTTGTCGATTTGGATTAAAAACTATATCTTTGCAAACAACCTAATTTAAAGCAATACAATGAAGACATTAAAAGAACTCTATCGCATAGGAATAGGCCCATCGAGCAGTCACACCATGGGCCCAAGGAAAGCCGCTGAACTTTTTTTGGAAAAGCATCCCGAAGCCGCTTCCTTTGAAGTAACCCTATATGGAAGTTTGGCTGCAACAGGTAAAGGTCACATGACCGATGTAGCCATACTCGACACACTGGTTCCCCATGCACCCGTTGACTTGAAATGGGCACCCGAAATATTCTTGCCCTTCCATCCTAACGGCATGCTTTTCAAATCGAAAGATGAAACAGGTAAAGTAACCGACGAATGGACTGTATACAGTGTAGGTGGTGGTGCCTTGGCCGAAGAGGGAGTCCCCTCTGTGGCTTCGCAACACATCTACGAGATGTCTACCATGAGCGAAATATT
>CAZJFI010000014.1:0-17410 GCA_964545265.1 uncultured Phocaeicola sp. | reverse complement strand
CATTGGGTACCAAGTTGGATGAAAAGTTGGTAGACGATGTACTCGACCGTCACAATGAACGTTTCTTGTTGCACTACAACTTCCCTCCATTCTCTACAGGTGAAGCAAAGGCTCAACGTGGTGTAGGACGTCGTGAAATTGGTCACGGTCACTTGGCATGGCGTGCATTGAAGGGCATGATTCCTGCAGACTATCCTTATACTGTTCGTGTAATGTCGGATATCCTCGAATCAAACGGTTCTTCTTCTATGGCTACTGTATGTGCCGGTACCTTGGCATTGATGGACGCAGGTGTTCCTATGAAGAAGCCGGTATCGGGTATCGCTATGGGTCTTATCAAGAACGCTGGTGAAGAAAAATATGCCGTATTGTCGGATATCCTCGGTGACGAAGACCACTTGGGCGATATGGACTTCAAGGTAACAGGTACTGTAGACGGTATCACTGCTACTCAGATGGACATCAAGGTAGACGGTTTGTCATACGAAATCCTTGAAAAGGCATTGCTTCAGGCAAAGGCCGGTCGCGAACACATCTTGGGCAAGCTCACAGAATGTATCGCTGAACCACGTGCTGATTTGAAACCTCATGCTCCACGCATCGAAATGATGACTATTCCAAAGGAATTCATCGGTGCAGTAATCGGCCCGGGCGGTAAGATTATCCAAGGTATGCAGGAAGAAACCGGTGCAACCATCACTATCGAAGAAGTGGATAATGTAGGTCGCATTGAAATCTCAGGTACTTGCAAGCAAAGCATTGACGATGCCATCCGTATGATTAAGGCTATCGTAGCAGTTCCTGAAGTAGGCGAAGTATACAAGGGTAAGGTACGTTCTGTAATGCCTTACGGTGTATTCGTTGAATTCTTGCCTGGCAAGGATGGTTTGCTCCACATCTCTGAAATTGACTGGAAGCGTCTCGAAACCATTGAAGAAGCCGGTTTGAAGGAAGGCGATGAAATCGAAGTGAAGTTGCTCGATATCGATCCTAAGACTGGCAAGTTCAAATTGTCTCGCAAGGTATTGCTTCCTCGTCCGGAAAGAACTGAAAAGCCGGAACGCGGAGAACGTCAGGAAAGAAGAGAAAGACCTGAAAGAAGAGAAAAGAAGCAAGACTAATAATCTTTACCTTATTATATAATAAAAGAGGATGTGCGATGCACATCCTCTTTTTAATTATCCACAAGGATTATCGTTGAATGGTAACACCCATCAATCCAATCACCACTTCATTGGAAACCGCTTCTATCGTCAAGTGAGAAAGTTCTTTGCTTGAATCAACAGGAAGTTCCAACAAGACACCGGCACCACCATCCAATTCACGGGTTACACCGGGGAATCCGATTATCTCAGCCAAACGGTTACTTACTTCACCGGTCTTCAAACGGAGACGATACAAAGACTGCGCACCGTAATCCAATGGCAACGGAGTACTGCCCGGTACATAGCGGTTGCGGTTAAACGCTCCACCATCCTCAAAGAACAATTGTTCTATAGGAGCCCAGTTATAGGGATTCACCAACGGCAGTTCACTATAGGTACCATCGGTGTAATAGGCACGTACATAACCGTTATCGATATGACACTGCATATGGTTGGTACTACCCGCCATCAATAGATAGAGTGTAGTGGCCTTGCCACTCAAAGAGACCTTGACCTGATTTGGATAATTGTCCCACAACGATACATAAGCAATGTTCTGTCCTTCGGCCGGAGAACGGAAAGGAATGCCCAACTCAGTCTTCAAGACATCTGTTCCTCTCACTTTCGCACGGAGTCCAGCATCGTCAACTGTAGCCGTCTTCAACGGATGGCACCACTCACCAATGCCTTGCTTAGGCAACTGCAAGGTAGTATATGGTGAACGCGGAGACAAGTATTCATTTTGGAAAATATCCGTCACATTGGCATTGAAAGTGCGGTTCATATCCACAGTTTCACATTTCGATGCTTCGATACGTGCAAAAGGCTTGGGCAGATTCTTCGGTTGTGGATCTGCAACAAGAGGTTCCACCGATGCGAATTCTATTGGAGTACCATTCCACTTGATATCGATATCCAAGCCTTCATCAGACATTGCGGAAACCTTTACTGCAATAAGCTTGCGTCCCATGGTGGCCGGCACATACGTCCAATCTACCTTCTTACCGTTTACTTTCAACGAAGCGACTTTAGTATATACAGCCGGAAGATGCAATTCCACTTCCTTCACAGCAGGCAACTGATGCTTCAGTGCATAGTGAGTATGTTTTCCATCATGCTTGAAGTCGAAATCAATGTCGGGAGTATGCAAAGAAGCATGATTCCAAGCATTCGGGAATCCCGGACGAACCAAAAGACGATTATTCAACGCATCAGGCAAAATACCATAAAGTCCCTGGATAAACAATCGGGAAGCTACACCGATAGGGTCTCCAAAATCACGGTAACATTCTCCACGAGCTGCATCATAGAAACTGACTTGTCCAAAGTTACCCGGACTCTCGCCCAAATACATACCATCGAGTACCGAGCTCTTCAACAACTTGAAGCCCTCTTGCGGTCGGTTGGCCTGGAAATAAGCCAAAGCCGTATGCATCACTTCGGCAAAAGCCACATTGTTGATACTCCAAGAATAGGGCAACCAATTGGTAGTGGCTACTGTTGCATAGCCTCCCTTATTGATCTCATCCGCATAAGGCGTTCCTTCGGCTACTCTAACCGGGATATGCGGCAAATGGTTGTCAACATATCGGGTAGCCAGGAAAGCTTGTTCCATAGTAGCAATATCACTGTCTATAGCATGATAGATGGTCCAGGCACCGGCACTTTGATGCAAGCGCTTATGTCCCATAAAATCTTGAAATTCCGCCCAATGTCCGGCCTCCGGCATCCACAAGCGCTTGTTGATAGCTGCCAGAATCTTGTCGGCTTCCTGTTGATAGGGAGTAGCATCCTCACCTATTTTTGAGGCTATCAAAGCAGCCAATTTATTAGCCCGATAATTATAGGCCGAGCTATGCGTAACCGCACCACTATTATAATAGAGCGCATCACTGGCCCAAATACAAGCATAAGCGTCATACAAGTTGTCTCCGTCAGGATCAAAATTACGCTTTTCCCAAGCCAAATGCAATTGGATGACCGGCCACATCTTACGGGCATACTCCAAATCGCCCGTCCATTGCAGGTGCCACAACAGTTCATCCATGTAACACAGATTCATATCGTAATGGTGCA
Source organism: uncultured Phocaeicola sp. (assembly GCA_964545265.1). Lineage (GTDB taxonomy): Bacteria > Bacteroidota > Bacteroidia > Bacteroidales > Bacteroidaceae > Phocaeicola. The sequence continues at coordinate 14,189 of CAZJFI010000014.1, read as the reverse complement.
TCTGGTCATTGCGTTGCGGATTACGACAAATATAACCATTGCTATAATGAGGAGTACCCCATTCCTTGACACTACGTGCCAAAGCCAACGTAGAATCCTGCGCCGGATGCGAGCGAGTACAAGGAACCTCTGTTACCTGACTGGCTGCATAATTATCGAAATGCTTACGGGCCCTGTCATGCCATCCCAAAGCATCGCCTATATATCCGGCCCGCCAACCACTAAGAGGCATTCGCCAACCTACGGCTCCGTGCAACCAAACTTCTTCGGTTCCCCAAATGCCATCAGCCGCAACAGCCAATGCTCCACCTATATTATTAAGGAAAGGATCGGGAGTAGAGAAGGTGATACGTCCGGCCAAAGCCTGACGGTCGGCTTCCCAAGCCAGAAATTCCTGCTTGCTACCCGACTCTTCCAAACGGTTCACCTTAATTTTAATATAAGCCGATTCCTTAACAGGAAGCTTCACTTCCAATTTCTGTTCAAACTCTCCAGTCTCTACCGGGTCGAAACTACGGGGAGCATCGGCTCCCATATCACCGTTACGCAACAGCCTTGGATTACGAATATGTGATACAAAAGCTTCTACCACAGTTCCCTCAGGTAAATTACCCGAGAATTTCCACAAAGCACTCTCTTCCTTCATGCTTGGAAGTGCAATGATCCGCAACTCTGCACGTTCGCCCCACGACTCGTCCTTCAACCAGTACGAACGGCGTCCGGCAGTATAGCGAGCTTCACAAAATGACGTTTCTTCCAACGGAGTAACCTTCCCATCCGGGAAACGGACCTGAAAACGAATGTTCCGACAGTCACGCTTCACATACGTAGCAAAGATGGGGCGGTCACTGGTTTCCAAACGCCATGCGGTCGGACTGCCATACAAAGCACGGGTATATCGGTTCTCACCGTTTACACAGACAAAATCCTCTCCTTCCGGAAGATATTGCAAACGGCGCACCGCTCCTCTTTTATGGTCATTAAAAGAAGTCGATTCAATCAAATCGCCGGCTCCTTTCACCTTCTGGGTAGCGTATTGTGACCATGCAGACACTGCTCCCGTTGCCAGGAGCAGTGCAATTATCATTCTTTTCATAAGCTTACGGCATTGGTTTCAAGCCTTCCCAACGAACGTTCCAAGTACCGTCTTTCGGGAATCCCGGATTTTCCACTTCACAGCCATCCCAACCGGCACACATCAAGGCTACTGCAATCAGCAAACCACCATTACCCGGCAAATAGATGCGTAAGCGACCGTCCTGATAGTTATGTCCATTCAGCAAATAAGTATTGGTTCGCTTGTCCATCAACAATGCGCCTACTGCTTTTTCGGGTTCACCCAAACGAGTAGCGTTCATCGCTGTCATCGGATAATCCCATCCCCAAGTCTTTCCCCAGTTCCAGTTATCCCATACCCAATTCAAGGTATTCTTCATATAGTCTTCACGAATCAGTTTGTTCATCGGCAGAATACCTACAGAACCTAATACAGCCATATGGTCGCTGGTAAAACGAATATCCTTGTAAGTATCAACTGCATCTTCCGAAGCCAAATAAAGCTTATCATCATTGTATGCCAACGGAGAAAGCTTGTCAATCATTTCATCCCATTCCAAGTTACGGCCCTCACCCATGCGTTCACGCCATTCTTGAGCCACCTGCATAGCGTAATGCCAGTACGACAATTCAAATGGCGAGTTGATGGTAGTGGCAGCCTTCAAGGTTTCTTGTGCCGGAATAGCTCCCTTCAAGATAAAGCGTCCACCCAATTCATCATAAACGGCGAACGAGTACATGAACTTGGCTGTTTCCTGCACCAAACGATAATATTCCTTCAACACCTCTTCGGTAGGATTGGCCCGATAGATCAATTCAGCCATATAGATATAATGGGGCTGTTGCCAAATGAGGAAGCTACCCACATTCGAAGGAGCTTCGGCAGCACTCGGATCGGTCATCTTCATCCAACGGATACCGTCAAAACCGGAGCGTTGGGCTATTTCTCGAGCCATCGGTTCAGCCTTTTCATACCATTTCATGGTGCGAGCCAACAAATCTCCATGTCCCCACAACGGTTGCCATGCCTGATGCCACCAAATCATTTCCAAATGGAATTTACCGAACCATGAATTATATGTCAATCCGGTTTCTTGTGGAGGAGTACTTCCTGCGCTTTGGATAGCCAACAAAAACTGTGACAATACTATACGACGTTCCAATTCTTTGGCATGCGGATTGGTACATTGAGAGAAATCAACAATACCACCAGTTGACCAGAAATTAGTCCAATAGGCTGCACTTGCATCCATGGTTGCTCCGAAAGCCGGCAATGCTTCTTCGGCTGGTTCTTCTCCAATAAAGCGACAAGTAAAGCTCAGCTGAGCGTCAGCGGGCACAAGTACCCAATAGTTACGTGTCTTTTCCGAAAGCGTAGCTTTACCTTCCCAACGTACGTCTACATAGTAAGTGGTAGCATCCAAAGTACGCTTCAGCAAGGCAGACTGTGCATCCTGACGCACCACTTCTGTCTGATGCTTGTCATCAGCTCCCCATAAACAAGCGTCATCCGCATGTACCCCAGTCGGGTAAGGGAAACGCAGACAGATACCTTGGTATTTGCCATCGGCTGTAGGTGCTGCTGTTTCTACAGAAGCTGCAATCATATCGAGTGTAGGGTGACAGGTAGTCTGTACTTTTACAGCCTGGCTATCCAATATATATTCACTATGAATCTGGCCTTTCCATAAATCAAGTGTCTGCTGGATATCCGTAAAATCGGCAGGCACTGTACCTTCCTTCAATTCCAGTCCCACAATACCCAAATGCAAGCGGTGTGGGTTCACACGCAAGTAGTTACATGCCTCCATCAATCGGGCGGGTTCCTTAAACTGGCAAGCATAAATTTCCTTCTGAGGACGTCCAAAGTCAAATTCTTTCAGGATTTCGGCCGGTTGGTAATTATTTACATTCGGGAAACTGTGCCATCCCCATTGGCTTTGAGTACCCAAGGGAACACCTTTCTTATAGTTATCCGGGAAAGTCTGCAAACCAGTTGCATCTACCGTAAAGGCAAATTCACCATTACCCACTGAGAGCGAAGCCAACGAGTCGAATTTACTCACTTGAGGATTGTTGCGCTGCAAAAGCGCCTCACGGTCAATAGGCCCTTGTTGAGTAGAGCCACAAGCTGCCAGCAGTACGACCAGCAGCGCATAGAAAATCTTTCTCATATTTTTCATGTAGTTGATATTAGACTATTAATTTACAAAACTAAGGTTTATTCCTTAGAATCAAAAATTAAAAGACTGTGTTTTATGATATAAGTATTGAAAAATCTGGCTTTTTACCGGGAATGCTCCCGGTAAAAAGCTTCAAGCCAAACAAAAAATCAATTCGGCCAGTCAGTCCTCCTGTACCTCGAAATCCTCCTTACCTACTCCACACATCGGACAGATCCAGTTTTCCGGCAAATCTTCGAAAGCTGTTCCTGGAGCAATACCACCGTCTTCATCACCAGTCTCCGGGTCGTACACCCAACCGCAAATTGTACACACATACTTTTTCATATTCATTTGTTTTAATGGTTCTTATATTTTAACAATGAATATGAATGATTGGTTCACTCAACAAGCAAACGTTTTAATTCTTCCATTCCTTCCGAAGCACCTTTCTGAATGACATGTACCGGACGACCGGATGCTATGGGAACCTGTTTAGGATCAATCAAATATACAGGCACATGAGCCGGCACATAATTAAGCAATCCGGCTGCAGGATATACATTCAGCGATGTACCGATAATCAAGAACACATCAGCCTGTTCGCAATAATCAATAGCTGTTTCTATCATTGGTACAGCTTCACCAAACCATACGATAAACGGGCGCAACTGCGAGCCGTCGGTTGCCACATCCCCTATCTTCACCTCATATTCTTCCGGTTTCAATTCCCGAATGTAATTAGGGTTATTAGGCTGCCAACTCGATGTAACCTTAGTCAGTTCACCATGCAGATGAATAACCCGGGAACTCCCCGCACGCTCATGCAAATTATCCACATTCTGCGTAATCACAGTCACATCAAAAAACTGTTCCATCTCAGCCACCAGTTCATGTCCTCGATTAGGTTTTACAGTCACCAACTGCTTCCTTCTTTCATTATAGAAATCAGTCACCAACTGTGGATTGGCCGCATACCCTTCGGGAGTAGCCACCTGTTTTACCGGATATTTATCCCACAAGCCTCCGGCATCACGAAACGTACTGATTCCACTTTCTGCACTCATTCCTGCGCCTGTCAACACGACTAATTTCTTCATATATACTCCTTTCTTTAACTAAACATGACAAAAATAACGATTTTTATAGACTTAGAAACAAATTCATTCAAAGAAAAGCCCTAACTTTGTGCGCTTTATAAATAAAATTGACGTTTTAAATACTAATTATGGATAAATTCAGTTATGCTATTGGTCTGGGTATCGGACAAAATTTATTGAGCATGGGTGCTCAAGGTATCAATATTAATGACTTTGCACAAGCTATTTCGGATGTATTAAATCGCAAGGAAACAGCTATTTCGCACAACGAAGCACGCGAAATCGTAAACAAGTATTTCGAAGAACTCGAAGCCAAGATGAATGCCGAAAATATAGAAAAAGGTAAAGCTTTCTTAGCCGAAAACGCCAAGAAGGAAGGTATCATAACCTTGCCCAGCGGTTTGCAGTACCAAGTATTGCAGGAAGGTAACGGCAAGAAGCCAAGCGCAACCGACCGTGTAAAATGCCACTATGAAGGCACATTGATTGACGGTACATTGTTTGACAGCTCCATCAAGCGCGGCCAACCGGCTGTATTTGGTGTAAACCAAGTAATCAAGGGTTGGGTAGAAGCCTTGCAATTGATGAGCGAAGGTTCCAAATGGAGACTCTTCATCCCATCTGAATTGGGTTATGGTGCACAACAGGCAGGCGAAATGATTCCTCCTCACAGCACCTTGATTTTCGAAGTGGAATTAATTGAAGTATTATAATAAATAAAAACAATCAAAATGAAAAAGATCAGTATCTTTGCTGCTATTGTAGTAGCAGCAGGCCTGGCTTCTTGTACAGCACAGGCTCCTAAGGCAAACTTGAAGAGCGAGCTCGACTCTTTGTCTTACATGAAGGGTGTTACCATGACCCAAGGTTTGGAACAATATGCATTGGGCCAGTTGAGAGTAGACAGTGCTTATTTGGACAATGAATTCGTAAAGGGTATCTTAGAAGGGGTTAAATTATCTGAGACAGAAAAAGGTGCAGCCTATATTCAAGGTATGTTGATTGGCCGTCAAGTAAATGTAGACATGTTCTCCGGTGTCAGTCAACAAATTTTCGGCAACGACTCTGTAACTTTGGACAAGAACAATTTCTTAGCCGGTTTCTTTGCAGCCATCAAGGCTAATTACAACCAAGACATGTTGACTGAAGCTTCTGCTTACGCTACTATCCACGAAGAAGCTATCAAGGCTAAGGCTATGGAAGAAAAGTATGCCGACAATAAGGCTGCCGGTGAAAAGTTCTTGGAAGAAAACAAGACTAAGGAAGGTGTACAGACTACAGCCAGCGGTTTGCAGTACAAGGTTATCAAGGAAGGTAAGGGTGCTATTCCTACCGATTCTTCTACAGTAAAGGTTAACTACAAGGGTACTTTGATTGACGGTACTGAATTTGACAGCTCTTACAAGCGTAATGCTCCGGCTACTTTCCGCGCTAACCAAGTAATCAAGGGTTGGACAGAAGCTTTGACATTGATGCCTGTTGGTTCTAAGTGGGAACTTTATATTCCACAAGAATTGGCTTACGGTGCTCGTAACGCCGGTCAAATCAAACCTTTCTCTACTTTGATTTTCGAAGTTGAATTGGTAAGCATCGAAGACAAGAAGTAATCTGAAAACTCAGATAAAAAATAAGTGGATGTATCGAAATATGCATCCACTTATTTTTTAGGCACGGATTACACGGATTCCACGGAAATATTTAATTAAACATACATTAAAGACCGTGTTAATCCGTGTAATCCGTGCCTAAATTATATTATGACACAGCATCCTTGTCTTTTATGGTAAAAGAAGGGTTGATTAACCCTTCTTTTCTTTTACATTGCTGTGAGCTTCCACTACATTTACCACATAGTCGGCCAACTTTTCACATTCGACTATCAAGTCCATATAATGAACACCCATCTGATAGTCATATTCCTTATTATTAACGTCCACCACGTTCTGGTTCTTCAGTTGCTTACGGTAGTTATTTATCTCGTTTTCAAGATTGAATGACTTGTTTACATCCACCACATGGTGTTCATCTTCCACCAACGCAATCATTTGTTCCAACGCATTATCAGTCAAATGAAGCATCTGATGGATATGTTCATATTGTTTTTCAGTAAAATCCTTACCTCCCTGACGCTTACGGCTGATAGTACGTGCCAAGTTATAACAGCTGTCACCGATGCTTTCAATCTCGGTCACTTCGCGAAGCATACCCCGAATTTCAAGTTTACTTTCCGAACTTAAGCGGCCTTCGGACACACTGTTTAGGTAGTTGGCTATTTCTATCTCCATGCTGTCGCTGATGTTTTCGTACTTTTCAATACGGCTAAACAACTTATTAAAGTCGTTTTCATTGTTCGTATGCAACAGATCATTAACCATTCCAAACATACGATGGATACGTTCGGCAAACAAATTGATTTCCTTACGAGCCTGCATAATGGAAAGTTCGGAAGTAGAGAGCAAACCACCGGTAATGAAACGCAAACGGTATTCTTCTTCCTGTTCCTTCTGTGGAATAATCTTGCACACGGTCTTTTCTATCAGCTTCACAAACCAAATCAAGATAAGTACGTTACAGATATTGAAGGCTGTATGGAAAGCCGAGAGTTTGAACGACACTGCTACAGCCGGATCGGTTGAGCCCATCACATCGGTAACGAACCATGAGATAGCCATGGTAAACGGTTTGAACAAGCAAAGTACCCAAATTACACCGAACACATTGAATACCAAGTGTGCCAGAGCCGCCCGTTTGGCCGGGACATTACCTGTAATGGCCGCCAAATTGGCGGTAATGGTAGTACCGATATTTTCGCCCAACACCAAAGCGGCACCAATTTCGAAACTAATCCAGCCATTGGCACACATAATGAGCGTAATGGCCATGGTGGCCGCCGAAGCCTGCACTATCATGGTAAGCACCGTACCTACGATAACAAAAAGGATGATAGAGGCAAAGCCCATGTCGGTATAATTCTGTAAGAACGAAAGCATTTCAGGGTTCTGCTGCAAATCAGGAGCATTTTCCTTCAGCATGGAAAGACCCATAAACAAGAATGAGAAACCGAAAATAAACTCGCCAATATACTTATGATTACTCTTACCAGAGAAGAGCATCGGAACACCAATAGCCAACAACGGGAGCGACATAGCAGCCATATCCACCTTAAAGCCAAGCGCCGAGATAATCCAAGCGGTCACGGTAGTACCGATATTAGCCCCCATAATTACACCGATAGACTGAGAAAGACTCAGCAAACCGGCATTCACAAAACTCACTACCATTACTGTAGTAGCCGAAGAAGATTGTACCAATGCGGTAATCAACAAGCCGGTAAGAACACCGGTTACACGATTGGTGGTCATTGCTGTGAGGATACGACGCAAGCGGTCGCCTGCAAACTTTTGCAAGCCCTCACTCATAATTTTCATCCCGTACAGGAACAGTGCCAGAGAGCCCAGCAACTTTAAGAAATCATAAAAAGAATATTCCATCCTTTAAATCGTTTAGTATGAATTGGAAGTTCCCCATAAAATGAGTATCTTAACCGCCAAATTCATGCGTTAATTAATAAATATTACGTTTATGTTACAAATATATTGCAAAAATATTAATAGTTCCAAATCTTTTCCCCACGGAATTTCACTTTTAGACGTTTATAAGGGTTTTAATCTCGATTTGCCGTATGGTCCGGTCAACGCCAAAGTTAATAATAAGGTAGAAGGGCTCAACTACCGCTTCTATCATAATAAGGATGTAGAATTTCAGAACATCAGCACCGCATCGGGCATGCGTACTTACGTCCGTTCGCTTTGTTTCGTTCTCTACAAAGCCGTAGAAGAACTCTATCCGCAAGGCAGCATCATGCTGGAACATCCCGTATCAAAAGGATACTATTGCCGCATGAACCTCGACCGTCCCATCGGACTGGACGATGTACAACGCATCAAGCAGCGCATGAAGGAAATCATTGCCGAAGATATTCCCTTCAAACGCTATGAATGCCATACCGAAGAAGTGGTGGAACTCTTCAGACAAAAAGGAATGATGGATAAGGTGAAACTGCTGGAAACATCGGGCAACCTCTATTCCTATTATTATACGTTAGGCGATACCGTAGACTATTATTACGGCAGTCTGTTGCCCAGTACCGGATACATCCACCTGTTCGGGCTGGAAAAATATTACGACGGACTTCTTCTGCAAGTACCCAACCGCCAACAGCCCGACGAGTTGGAGGAAATGATCAAACAAGAAAAGATGCTTGATGTATTCAAGGAACATCGCCGTTGGAACCAGATTTTGGGTGTAGGAAACGTGGGCGACTTCAACGAAACTTGCAATCAGGGACATGCTACCCAACTCATCAATGTATCCGAAGCCTTGCAGGAAAAGCGCATTTCACAGATAGCCGATGAAATATACCACCGCAAGGAACAAGGCCAACCCCTGAAGCTGATTCTAATCTCGGGTCCATCGTCTTCCGGGAAGACCACCTTCAGTAAACGGTTGAGCGTGCAACTCATGGCCAATGGTATCCGTCCCTACCCTGTATCCTTGGACGACTATTTCGTCAACCGTGAACAGACACCTCGCGATGCCAACGGAGAATACGATTATGAATCACTCTACGCCCTCGACTTGGTTTTCTTCAACCAGCAACTGCAATCCTTGCTCAATGGTGAAGAAGTGGAACTCCCTCGTTTTAACTTCACTACCGGCAAGCGCGAAATGAGTGGCATCCGACTGAAGATAGACGAAAACATGATTCTGATACTCGAGGGCATCCATGCATTGAATCCCGAGCTTACCGCCCATCTACCGGCCGAGAGCAAGTTCAAGATATACGTATCGGCACTCACCACCATTCTGTTGGACAACCATAATTATATCCCTACTACGGACAACCGCCTGCTCCGTCGCATCATCCGCGACTTCAAGTACCGCGGTTATTCGGCCGAAGAAACCATCAGCCGATGGCCCAGCGTGCGTGCCGGCGAAGACAAGTGGATATTCCCCTATCAGGAGAATGCCGATGTAATGTTCAACTCTGCCCTATTGTTTGAGTTGGCCGTTATTAAAGATTATGCCGAACCTATCCTCCGTAAGGTTCCCAACAACCGCCCCGAATATTCCGAAGCCTATCGCTTACGCAAGTTCCTGGAATACTTCGTACCATTGCAAGACAAGGAATTGCCACCCACTTCTTTGCTCCGCGAGTTCTTAGGAGGTAGTAGTTTCAGGTATTGAATAATTCCCAAATAATGATAAAATGTACAATAAATAAAGAAGGTGACTATATCTATTATATTACCCTTCATTCCTTTATAGCATTTCATGAGACAATAGCTATCAAACTATTTGTTTAATTGAAATTCATCGCTTATATTTGTGGACAAATCCAACATCAGATGTTAGATTTGTCCAACATTTACCCAAAAGAGGAAGATTGTATGATAGTACGTAAACTCCAACAAAATCTGATTGACCTGAGCAATGACTGGTCAGTCATATCAGTTACAGGGCCTCGCCAATCAGGAAAGACCACGCTATGCAAGATGGCTTTCCCCGATTACGAATATATCAATTTGGAACGTCAGAATACACAAAGGCTGATGAAACAAGATGCCGAAAGTTTTCTTCGACAATATATTAAAGGAGCCATTATTGATGAAGCCCAACTAGTTCCGGAGTTATTTTCGGCCATTCAAGTGTTGGTCGATGAAAATCCCTCACTACGATTTGTGTTATCAGGCAGCAGCGATTTTCTTTTGATGCAAAACATATCCCAGTCATTAGCGGGACGTGTTGCCATTCGGCGTTTACTTCCCATGTCTTTTGAGGAATTGCCGGAAATCCAGACAATGCCGACAGACGAAATCATGTATCGTGGTTTCTATCCAGCCATTTGGGGAAGCCGAAAGACGCCTTTGACGGTCTATGACAGTTATTTGAGCACCTACATCCAACGGGATGTCAGACAAATATCCAACATCCCAGACCTTCATCTGTTCCAGCAATTCATTCGGATATGCGCTTCTCGTATCGGTACGGAATTCAATGCCCAATCCATTTCAAACGAGTTGGGAATCAGTGGAATGACCGTCAAGCGATGGATTAGTATATTGGAAGCATCATACATACTCTTTTTGTTACAACCTTTTTATCGGAATATTGGCAAACGTCTGACCAAGACACCCAAGATTTATTTTCATGACATTGGTTTGGTATGCCATTTGTTAGGTATTGAAAAGCCTCAACAATTGCAAAACCATCCGCTTAGGGGAGAAATATTCGAGAATATGGTGGTCAGTGAAATGCTGAAACAAAGATTTAACCGTGGAGAATCGAACAATCTTTTCTTCTACAGGGACAAGAGCCGGGAAGTGGACATCCTGTCGCTGAACGGAAATGAAATAAAGGCATACGAAGTCAAGTCGGCCAAGATTATCAATCAAGATTTTTTTGCCAATATGAATGCGCTTCGTACACTATTGGGAGATGATATCAAATCCACTCAAGTCATTTATGATGGGACAGATACCTTGCCGTCATCCAATAATGGTGTAATCAATTTCAGAAAAATCGTTTGAGACTTTCATCTGCAATAAGCTGGAAATAGAGGAAGGAACAGATATTGTGGAAGCGATGAAAAAATGGCTATCCTCCAAAAGAGATATCAAATAAAATCATGATTAAGCTAAAAAATGGTCAACATACAATAAAAACAAGAGATAATTGAGTCAACTTCCCATAAAAATAAGGCTAAATACAGTCAACATAAAGCATTTATTGACAGTGTTTAACCTATATTGCAAAGAATCCCAAGATTTATCGTATCTTTGCATCAACATCAATCAAATTAAAGAAAAGCAAAGCATGAAACGAAATCTCATTTCCATCCTGATGTGCCTGGCAGTAGGCACAGCTATGGCACAAGCAACCTTCACCCACCCGTGGAGCGGTAAGAAAGTGGCTTACTTCGGCGATTCCATCACCGACCCAAACAACAAGGCTTCGAATACCAAATATTGGGGATTCTTGGAGCAATGGCTACAGATTACCCCTTACGTATATGGAGTTAGCGGTCGCCAATGGAACGACATTCCCCGACAGGCCAACTTGCTGAAAGAACAGCATGGAGAGGATTTCGATGCTATTCTGATCTTTATGGGTACCAACGACTATAACAATGCCGTACCCCTCGGCCAATGGTACGAAGAAAAGATGGGAAGCATAGAGTACGGGCACCGATATACCAAACGGATGGAAGACCGCATGCAACGTACCCCCATTATGGACAAGGATACATACCGTGGACGAATAAACATTGCACTCGATTCCCTGAAACGGATGTTCCCCACCAAACAGATTGTATTGCTCAGCCCCATACACAGAGGAGGATTCTATGCCAACGACAAGAACTGGCAATGCACCGAAGACTACAAGAACCGTTGCGGTGAATACTTGGATGCCTACGTAGAAGCTGTGAAGGAAGCCGGACAGGTTTGGGCAGTACCCGTTATCGACCTCAGCGCGCTGAGCGGACTCTATCCCATGATTGATGCCCATAAATCCTACTTCAAGGATAAAGAAACCGATTGTCTGCATCCCAACGATGCCGGACACCAACGTATGGCCCGTACCTTGATGTACCAACTGTTGGCACTTCCCTGCGTTTTCTAAGAATTGATAAAAATTGCATAAGGAAAGAGGGAATGAGGCAAATTATGCCTACTTTTGTACTCGAATCAAAAACTGACAGATATGACACAAGGCTCACGCCAACTTCAAGCCCAAGTGCAACAACAGCTACAGACGCTTTCCCCCCAACAGATTCTGGTAGTGAAACTACTGGAACTGCCTACTGTGGAAATGGAAGAACGTGTGCGGGCCGAAATATTGGATAACCCGGCATTGGAAGAAGGCAGGGAAGTGACCGAGTCCATCGAAACGGAAGAAGAACTGGCCGACAACAACGATCTGTATGAGAACACTCAGGAAGACCTATCGTTAGGCGATTATTTGACAGAAGACGATATACCCGATTATAAGCTACAAGAACGAAACCGCTCTTGGGAAGCCGCCCCGGAAGAAATACCTTTCTCAGACAGCATATCTTTCTATGAAATACTGATGGGGCAACTTGATATGCAAAAACTTTCCGATGAGCAACGTGACATTGCTGAATACCTGATTGGTTCACTTGACGATGACGGATTTCTCCGAAAGGGAATGACTACACTTATAGACGAATTGGCCATCTATCGGGGAATTTACACTAACGAACAAGAGTTGGAAGAAGTACTGCACATCATACAGCATTTTGATCCAGCCGGTATAGGTGCACGCGATTTAAAGGAGTGCCTGTTGCTGCAACTCAAACGCAAGCCCAACTCACCCCAAAAGGACATACAACTGAAAATAGTAAGCAAATGCTGCGATGACTTCACCCGCAAGAACAAGGAAAAGATTATGGAACGCCTTAACCTCAGCGAAGCGGAATATGAAGAAGCTGCAAATGAACTAACCAAACTGAATCCGCGTCCAGGCAGTTCGTTGGGCGAAATCATGGGCAAGAACATGCACCAGATAGTACCTGATTTCATTGTAGAAACGGAAGAAGACGGAAGCATTCATCTGACCCTAAACGACGGGAACATTCCTCAGTTAAAACTGAGCAGAGAGTTCTCGGATATGCTCTATGAGCAAATGAACAACAAAGAAAACCAGAACCGGGAAAATACCGATGCCTTCCTTTTCTTAAAACAAAAGGTAGATGCCGCCCAAGGATTTATCAGTGCCGTCAAACAAAGACAGCACACGTTAATGGTTACCATGCAAGCCATTATCGATTTGCAACGACCTTTCTTTTTGGAGGGTGACGAAACGCAACTCAAGCCCATGATTCTGAAGGATGTAGCCGAACGATGCAAACTCGACATATCCACCATATCGCGAGTAAGCAACAGCAAATATGTACAGACCAATTATGGTGTATATCCTCTACGATTCTTCTTTGACGATGGGTTTACTACTGAAAGTGGAGAAGAATATTCTATCCGCGAGATAAAACGGATACTGAAGGACTGCGTAGACCACGAAAACAAGGAACAACCTTATAACGATGATGAATTGGCAGACATACTGAACGAAAAAGGCTATTCCATTGCGCGACGTACGGTAGCCAAATACCGCCAACAACTTAACATACCCGTTGCCCGGTTAAGAAGAATATAATTATGGAAGATACAACAATAACCGCAAAGCCCCAAAGAACCACATTAGAAAGAAGCGCACAGGTATTGTCGGCTCTGTTCACTCCGTTCATGACACCTACCCTTGCTTTTCTTTTGCTATTTTTCTGCACCTACCTATACATATTACCTATTATATATAAATTAGTGGTAATGGGGATGGTTTTCAGTTTCACAGTGATCATGCCCATGCTGGTTATCTATTTGTTCCAAAAAGCCAATGGATGGGGCATCAAGGATTTGGGAGAACGAAAAAAGCGCTTCATCCCCTATCTACTTACCATACTGAGTTATGTAACATGTTTGATAACCATGCACCGCATGCATTTGCCCCACTACATGTCGGGTATTATTATAGCAGCCTTGATGTGTATGATTATTTGCACCCTACTCAATTTCCGTTGGAAAGTAAGTACCCATGTAGCCAGTAGTGGTATGTTGGTAGGCGGGCTGTTTGCTTATGGCATGTTGTTCCATTTCAATCCGGTATGGTATCTTAGTGCTGCCATTTTGTTAGCAGGAATGTTGGGAACCGCCCGAATTATCCTTAGACAGCATAGCCTATTTGAGGTTTTTGCAGGATTTATGACCGGAATGTTTTGCGGTGTCATCGGAAT
>CAZJFI010000013.1:0-17586 GCA_964545265.1 uncultured Phocaeicola sp. | reverse complement strand
TTGTAGCTATCAAAGGCGACCGGAAAATATATGTGCAATGTGCCTATATGATAGAAGATGAAGATACCAAGCATAGGGAATATGCATCCTTATTGGAAATTAAAGACAGTTACGAGAAATGGATTGTCACCTTGGATGAAGTGCAATTTCCCATATTGGAAGGTATCAAACATATCCAGGTTTGGGAGTTGAGTAAATATTTCTAATAAGACATAACAAAGATAAGATTATGAAATTGTCACCATTAATATCGCAAGCCCTTGAGAACTTGAAGATAGAATCTCTAAATGCCATGCAGGAAGCATCCATCAAAGCATGGAGAGAAGGAAAGGATTTGATTCTGCTTTCGCCCACTGGCTCAGGGAAAACATTGGCATATCTGTTGCCGTTGCTCGAAACTCTGAAACCTGATGTAAAAGGCGTACAGGCTGTCGTATTGGTACCTTCTCGAGAATTAGCTTTGCAGATAGACCAAGTCTTCAAAAGTTTGAATACCCCATATAAAATAATGAGTTGTTATGGAGGACGACCAGCCATGGAGGAACATCGCACCATGAAAGGTATAAACCCTTCTGTCATTATAGGTACTCCAGGACGAATGAACGACCACTTAGGCAAACAGAATTTCGAAGTAACCGATGTACAGACACTGATTATAGATGAATTCGACAAATGTCTGGAATTTGGTTTTCAAGAAGAAATGGCTACCGTCATCGGTCAATTGCCTCGTTTGAAAAGACGTTTCCTCTTGTCGGCTACAGATACAGAAGAAATTCCTCGTTTTACTGGCCTTAATCAAACCCTCAAACTCAACTTCTTGAGTGGTGATGAACATATTTCTGATCGCATACATATATATAAGGTATTGTCACCCATCAAAGACAAACTCGAAACTTTGTATCAGTTACTTTGTACATTAGGTAGTAAATCGACTTTGGTATTCTGCAATCATCGTGAAAGTGTGGAACGGGTAGGGAAGTACCTTCAATCGCAAAAATATCCATGCGGTATATTTCACGGAGGAATGGAACAGGATGATCGGGAACGTTCACTTTATAAATTCCGCAACGGAAGTTGTCATGTATTGATATCAACCGACTTAGCTGCAAGAGGATTGGATATTCCTGAAATAGAAAACATTGTGCACTATCATATGCCCATACAAGAAGATGGATACATTCATCGCAATGGTCGTACCGCCCGTTGGGAAGCCGAAGGTAATTCCTACATTATCCTTCATCCCGAGGAAAATCTTCCTGCATATATTCAAGAAGAGCCTGAATGGTTTGAAATTCCCAAAAACATTCCTCATCCTGCTCAACCCCAATTTGTGACCTTATATATAGGTAAAGGGAAGAAAGATAAAATCAACAAAATAGACATAGTAGGCTTTTTGTCAAAGAAGGGAAATTTGGAAAAAGAGGAAATTGGACGCATTGATGTAAAAGACCACTATGCTTATGTAGCCATTGCGCGCAAAAAGATAAAAGAAACACTTAAATCCATCAAAAACGAAAAGATTAAAGGGGTAAAAACTGTTATAGAAGAAGCAAAATAGTTACATTTTGACAGCGTATATGGCTGTTTTAAATCCTTTTACTCAAAAAGATAAACTTTATATGTTTTACAACTACCAATTACCAAACAAATATATCAAAATGATAGCATTCGAGGATAGTCTAAAATAATTTGAAAGAAATCTATGCGATATTTCGTAAATTTATTATTAAATATTTGGGTAAACTAAAAATAATGTGTAATTTCGCCACACAAGTTGATAATAAGAACTAAAAATATTGTATAACTAACAATAAATCCAACTAAAATGAAAAAGCATAATTTCAATGCGGGACCATCTATCTTACCTCGTGAGGTGATAGAAAAAACAGCTCAAGCAGTTCTTGACTTTAATGGTTCAGGACTTTCTTTG
Organism: uncultured Phocaeicola sp.; assembly: GCA_964545265.1. Classification (GTDB taxonomy): domain Bacteria; phylum Bacteroidota; class Bacteroidia; order Bacteroidales; family Bacteroidaceae; genus Phocaeicola. The sequence continues at coordinate 15,656 of CAZJFI010000013.1, read as the reverse complement.
ATGGAAATCAGCCACCGTGCAAAAGATTTTCAACCGGTAGTGGACGAAGCGGTAGCTTTGTTTAAGGAATTGTTGAATATTCCGGAAGGATACTCTGTATTGTTCTTGGGTGGTGGTGCAAGTTTGGAATTCTGCATGATTCCTTTCAACTTCCTTGAAAAGAAGGCTGCTTATTTGAATACAGGTGTTTGGGCCAAGAAAGCGATGAAAGAAGCAAAAGGTTTTGGCGAAGTGGTGGAAGTAGCTTCTTCTGCCGAATCTGTTTATACATATATACCCAAAGGATATACTATTCCTGAAGACGCTGACTATTTCCACGTGACCAGCAATAATACTATTTATGGAACTGAAATTCACGAAGATTTGGATTCTCCAGTACCAATGATTGCTGATATGTCTTCTGATATTTTCTCTCGTCCGATTGATGTATCCAAGTACATTTGTATTTATGGTGGTGCCCAAAAGAATTTGGCTCCAGCTGGTGTAACCTTTGTTATCGTAAAGAATGATGCTTTAGGTAAAGTATCTCGTTATATTCCTACTATGTTGAACTATCAGACTCATATTGATGGTGGTTCTATGTTCAACACTCCTCCTGTATTGCCTATCTATGCTGCTTTGCAGACATTGCGTTGGATTAAGGCCGAAGGTGGTGTGGAAGAAATGCAAAAACGCGCCAAAGAACGTGCTGATTTGCTTTATGCTGAAATCGACCGCAATAAATTATTCCGTGGTACTGTAACCGATAAGGCTGACCGTTCATACATGAACATCTGTTTTGTAATGGCTGATGAATATAAGGAACTCGAAGCCGATTTCTTGAAATTCGCTACCGAAAAGGGTATGGTAGGTATTAAGGGGCATCGTTCTGTAGGTGGTTTCCGTGCATCTTGCTATAACGCTATGCCGAAGGAAAGTGTACAGGCTCTGATTGATTGCATGCAAGAATTTGAAAAACTTCATTAATTATGAAAGTATTAGTAGCAACAGATAAACCATTTGCCAAAGTTGCGGTAGACGGTATTCGTAAGGAAATTGAAGCAGCGGGATATGAACTTGTTCTGCTTGAAAAATATGGCGAAAAGGCCAAGTTGTTGGAAGCTGTAAAAGATGCCAATGCTATCATTATTCGTAGCGATATCATAGATGCGGAAGTACTCGATGCAGCAAAAGAATTGAAAATTGTTGTACGTGCTGGTGCCGGTTATGACAATGTGGATTTGGAAGCTGCCACTGCTCATGGTGTATGTGTCATGAATACACCAGGACAAAACTCCAATGCCGTAGCCGAATTGGCTTTGGGTATGATGGTTATGACCGTTCGTAACATGTACAATGGAACATCCGGTACAGAATTGAAGAGCAAGAAGTTAGGTATTCATGCGTATGGTAATGTAGGTCGCAATGTAGCCCGTATTGCCAAAGGCTTTGGGATGGAAATCTATGCATACGATGCTTTCTGTCCGAAGGAAGTTATCGAAGCCGACGGTGTTAAACCTGTAGATTCTGCTGAAGAACTATATGCAGCATGTGATGTAGTTTCATTACACATTCCGGCAACAGCCGAAACAAAGAACTCCATCAATTATGCGTTGGTAAACAAGATGCCAAAAGGAGGTTTGTTGGTAAATACAGCCCGTAAGGAAGTGATTAATGAAGCTGAACTTATCCAATTGTTGGACGAACGCACTGATTTGAAGTATGTAACCGATGTTATGCCGGCTGCCCATGCTGAATTCTCAGAAAAGTTTGCAGCCCGTTATTTTGCAACACCAAAGAAGATGGGTGCACAAACCGCTGAAGCAAATATCAATGCAGGTATCGCAGCTGCTCAGCAGATTGTAGGATTCCTGAAAGATGGTTGTGAACGTTTTCGAGTAAATAAATAAATTAATTAAGCACGGACTACACGGATTAATCCGATTCTTGAATGAATGTAACTTCAAGTAACGGAATTCGTGTTGTCCGTGTTCATTTTTAATAAATCCAAATACTATGGCAGTAATCAAACCCTTCAAGGGCATTCGCCCTCCGAAAGCATTGGTAGAACAAGTAGCTTCACGTCCTTATGATGTATTGAACTCCGCCGAAGCACGTGAAGAAGCAGGTGGTAATGAAAAATCTCTTTATCACATCATTAAGCCTGAAATCAATTTCCCTGTAGGTACAGACGAACATGATCCTAAGGTATATGATAGTGCAGCCGAACATTTCCAATTGTTCCAAGATAAAGGTTGGTTAGTACAAGACGAAAAGGAAAACTATTATGTTTATGCTCAAACCATGAACGGAAAAACCCAATATGGTTTGGTTGTTGGAGCGTATGTAACAGATTACATGAATGGTGTCATCAAAAAACATGAACTTACCCGTCGCGATAAGGAAGAAGATAGAATGAAACATGTGCGTGTAAACAACGCCAACATCGAACCTGTATTCTTCGCTTATCCTGACAATGAAGAATTGGATAAGATTGTAGCTAAATACACAGCTCAACAACCTGAGTATGATTTCATTGCTCCTGGTGATGGATTCGGTCATACATTCTGGATTATCGACCAACAAGAAGACATCGATGCTATTACTAAAGCATTTGCAGCTATGCCAGCATTGTACATAGCAGACGGTCACCATCGTTCTGCTGCTGCTGCATTGGTAGGGGCAGAAAAAGCCAATCAAAACCCCAACCATCAAGGAGACGAAGAATACAACTACTTTATGGCTGTATGTTTTCCAGCTAATCAGTTGACTATTATTGACTATAACCGAGTAGTGAAAGATTTGAATGGACTTACTCCAGAAGAATTCCTTGCTGCTATTGGTAAGAATTTTGTAGTCGAAGAAAAGGGTACTGATATCTATAAGCCACAAGCTTTACACAACTTCTCGCTTTATCTCGAAGGCAAATGGTATAGTTTGACAGCCAAAGAAGGTACTTACAATGACAATGATCCTATTGGCGTACTTGATGTTACTATTTCGTCTAATCTGATTTTGGATGAAATCTTAGGAATCAAGGATTTGCGCTCTGACAAGCGAATTGATTTTGTAGGTGGTATCCGTGGATTGGGTGAATTGAAGAAGCGTGTGGATAGTGGTGAAATGAAAGTTGCGTTGGCTTTATATCCTGTAAGTATGAAACAATTGATGGATATTGCTGACAGTGGTAACATTATGCCACCTAAGACTACTTGGTTTGAACCTAAACTTCGTTCCGGTTTGGTAATCCATAAATTGGTGTAAACATGTCACAGGAAGATACTTATAGAACCATAACTGCTTTATCTGAAGGTATTTATACTGAAAAAAGGAGCAAGTTTATTGCTATTGCTCTTCCTGTGCGTACATTGGAAGAAGTAAAACAACATTTAGAGACATACCAAAAAAAGTATTACGATGCTCGTCATGTATGTTATGCATATATGTTAGGGCATGAAAGGCTGAATTTTCGAGCCAATGATAATGGAGAACCATCGGGTACCGCTGGGAAACCTATTTTAGGGCAGATCAATTCCAATGAACTGACAGATATACTGATTATTGTTGTCCGTTACTTTGGAGGAATTAAATTAGGAACCAGCGGACTTATAGTAGCTTACAAGGCTGCTGCAGCTGAAGCTATAAGCAATGCCACTATCATTGAAAAGACGGTAGACGATGATGTGACGGTTGTTTTCGAATATCCATTTATGAACGATATCATGCGTATCGTGAAAGAAGACGAACCTGAAATATTGGAGCAGTCATACGATATGGATTGTTTGATGAAATTGCGCATCCGTCGTTCCATGATGCCCAAGCTTCGGGCTAAATTGGAAAAGGTAGAAACAGCTAGAATTTTAGATGATGAATAAATGAAAGAGCGTTGGGTTAACCCCAGCGCTCTTTCATTATATCCTCCAATTTTAGCAATTCATCTCTGTATTGAGCTGCTTCAATGAATTCCAACTTCTTGGCTGCTTCCTGCATTTGTTTACGCACGCGTTCAATAGCCTTTTCCATCTGCGGTTTGGACATATATTGTACAACAGGATCAGCTGCAATATTGACCTTTTCCGGTTCAACATACGCCTTCGGTGTTTTAGGATTACTTTCACTATCGGATGAAGCCGAATTTAATAAAGCAACATTACGGGCCTTTTGTATTTGTTTAGGAGTAATACCATTTGCTTCATTGTAGGCCAATTGCTTTTCACGCCTTCTATTGGTTTCATCCATTGTTTTCTGCATACTTTCCGTTATACGGTCAGCATACATAATTACTTTACCATTGATGTTACGGGCAGCACGACCAGCCGTTTGTGTTAATGAGCGATGGGAGCGAAGAAAACCTTCCTTATCGGCATCAAGAATAGCAACAAGCGATACTTCAGGTAAATCAAGTCCTTCACGCAAAAGATTGACACCTATCAATACATCGTAAATGCCTTGTCTTAAATCATCCATAATCTTTACACGTTCCAAAGTATCCACATCGCTGTGTATATAATTACACCTTACATTATGGCGAAGCAAGAAATCAGTAAGTTCTTCAGCCATACGTTTGGTCAAGGTAGTAACCAATACTCTTTCTTCCCGTTCGATACGTTGTTGGATTTCTTCCATCAAATCGTCTATTTGATTCATGCTCGGGCGTACTTCAATGATTGGATCCAGCAAGCCTGTCGGACGGATTACCTGTTCTACCACCACACCTTCACTCTGCATCAGTTCATAATCAGCTGGAGTGGCACTTACATAAATCACTTGTTTGGCCAAATCTTGAAATTCTTCAAACTTCAGCGGACGGTTATCAAAAGCAGACTCCATTCGAAATCCATACTGTACCAAGTTAGTTTTACGGGCACGGTCACCTCCATACATAGCATGAATCTGAGGTACTGATACGTGACTCTCATCAATGACTATCAAGAAATCTTCGGGGAAAAAATCCAGAAGACAATAGGGGCGGGTACCGGCTTCACGTCCGTCAAAATAACGGGAATAATTTTCTATGCCCGAACAATGTCCTAATTCCCGAATCATTTCCATGTCGTATGTTACCCGTTCATACAACCGTTTGGCCTCAAAAGGTTTACCCATTTCTTCAAAACGGGCGACTTCTTTTGTCAAATCATCTTCTATCTGATGAATAGCCCGTAACTGACTTTCTTTCGTAGTCATGAACAGATTGGCCGGATAGATTTTATATTCATTAAACATACCTAAGCGAACCCCCGAAATAGGATCCACTTCTTCTATACCGTCTATCTCATCATCCCAAAACATCACCCTGAGCAAATTGTCACTATATGCCAGATAAATATCTACTGTATCTCCTTTTACCCGGAAGCACCCTCTGTTCAGTTCCAAATCATTACGTGTATACAAACTATCAACCAATCGACGAAGGAACACATTTCTGTCCAACAATTTTCCTTTTTTGATTTCTATGACATTATTGTAGAAATCAGAAGGATTACCCATACCATAAATACAGGATACAGACGAAATGACCACTACATCTTTTCTCCCAGAAAGAAGGGCAGAAGTGGCAGCCAATCTCAATTTATCTATTTCATCATTAATAGCCAAATCCTTTTCGATATAGGTGTCGGTAGAAGGTAAATAAGCTTCCGGTTGATAATAATCATAATATGACACATAATACTCAATGGCATTATTTGGGAAAAAGTTCTTGAATTCCCCATACAATTGGGCTGCCAAGGTTTTGTTATGGCTTAAAATAAGTGTGGGTTTATTAATATTCTTGATTACATTGGCTATGGTAAATGTCTTTCCAGATCCAGTTACCCCCAAAAGCGTTTGTGCAGGAAGCCCCTGCAGAATACCTTCTGTCAATTGCGCAATAGCCTCAGGTTGGTCTCCCGTAGGCTTAAAATCAGAAATCAATTCAAAATCCATGTTTCCCTTTTGATTAATACAGAATGTAAAAGTACGTTTTATTTCTATTATTGCTATCATTTGGCAGAAAAAAAACATAAATGACCGATATTTTAGTATTAAAAAACATATTGGTTATTGTATTATTCGGTGGAAAGGCGTAAATTTGCACATAATTTTATTAAGATGAAAAAGTATATCATTATCATAGCATTATTGACAGGCACCTTTTTTACTTCATGCGGTGAATATAACAAGGTGTTGAAAAGTAGCGATTATGAATATAAGTACGAAGCAGCCAAAAGCTTTTTCGGCAAAGGACAATATGCCAAATCTGCTACTATCTTAGAAGAGCTTATTACTATTTTAAAAGGTACAGACAGTGCGGAAGAATCTCTTTATATGTTAGCTATGTCATATTACAACCAAGGAGATTACGTTACAGCTTCTCATTATTTTACGAATTATTATACCACTTATCCACGTGGTATTTATACTGAATTAGCTCGTTTCCATTCAGGTAAATCATTGTTTTTGGATACTCCTGAGCCTCGTTTGGATCAAACAAGTACCTATAAAGCCATTCAGGAATTGCAGATGTTTATGGAATATTTCCCCGACAGCAAACGTAAGACTGAAGCTCAGTTAATGATATTCAATCTGCAAGATAAATTGGTAATGAAAGATTATCTCACAGCCAAATTATATTATGATTTGGGTACTTATACTGGTAACGCTTCTTATACCACTGATATGCGAATCAATGGTAATAATTTTCTAGCATGCATCACTACAGCTGAAAATGCTTTAAATGATTATCCATACACCAGTCTTCGTGAAGATATTTCCGTTTTGTTGCTTCGAGCCAAGCATAAGTTAGGCACAGAAAGTGTATTGGAAAAGAAAGAAGAACGTATGCGTGAAGCTATCGATGAATATTATGCTTTCAAGAATGAATTCCCAGAAAGCAAGTATATGAAAGAGGTGGAAAAGATTTACAATGATGCCAGCAAATATGTAAAAGAATTAAATGAATAAAAAATAATTAATAGAATTATGGATTACAAAAAGACAAATGCTCCGACCAACACCGTAACTCGTGACATGATGAATTTGTGTGAAGATACGGGCAATGTTTATGAAACTGTTGCCATTATCGGTAAACGTTCCAATCAGATTGGTGCAGAAATGAAGAACGATTTATCGAAGAAGTTACAGGAATTTGCATCGTATAATGACAATTTGGAAGAAGTGTTCGAAAACAGAGAACAGATTGAAATTTCACGCTATTACGAAAAGCTCCCGAAGCCTACTTTAATTGCCACTCAAGAGTATATGGAAGGTAAGGTTTATTATCGTAACCCAGCTAAAGAAAAAGAAAAACTTCAGTAATAAGGACTTTTGTAAAGGCCATTTCCATGTAGAAATCGGCCTTTCTTTTTTATAAAAAACAATTGTTATGATTCAACGTATACAGAGTATTTATTTATTAGTTGTAACCATTCTGATGATTATATGTATGTGTAATCCAGTTGGTTCCATTCTCACTCCGGACAATGAGATTTCAACATTTACCAATCTCTGCATCACTACTGCGGAGGATACCTCAAATTATGCTCCATGGGCATTGTTTGTCTTGTTGTTAATTATAGCTCTTTTGGCTTTGGTTACCATCTTTCTTTTTAAGAAACGCATGTTGCAAATCAGACTAACCATATTCAGCAGTATTTTGTTGATTGGTTACTATGTTGTATTTGTTGTGTTTGTAACCACCATGTTGGCCGACGATGCCTCGTTCGCTCCATCTTGGTTAGTATGTTTGCCTTTTGCTGCGCTCATACTCAATTGGTTGGCTATCCGTTCCATTGGCGCAGACGAAGCTTTGGTAAAAGCATACGACCGTTTAAGATAACCAATAAACACATATAAAAAAAGTGGGTGACAAAATTTGACACCCACTTTTTTTATTTTATAATATCATATAGATAAGTCAGTCGAACCCCGATGTAAGAATGTCCGGATCGTCCAAATTCATCCTTCTTAGCGTTGTGATAAAAATCTCCCAACCCATAATAATAACGTCCTTCTACCAAAAAATGACCAATTCCAGTGCTTAATTCCAATCCAGCTCCAGCTACAATACCGTAGTCCAATTTATTCTCCACTTCCTTTCCATATTGATGGATTACACCATTCGGGCGCATGGTAGTATTCCATTCTTCTCCTCCCTTATTTTCTTTGTCGCTGATAAAATAGGCGAACTGTGGACCCATATTTAAGAAGAACTTCATACCCCTTGTTCGTGAATCTTTTCCAAATGCCAAATGAGCCAATAACGGAACTTCCACATAATTCATGACTCGATTGTATGTATTTCCAGAACCATCTTCAATCAATTCATTCCATCCTCGTTGTGAAAAATTAAGTTCTGCCTGAATGCCACACATCATCTTAAAATACTTTTCGCACATGTATCTGGCTGTAAGTCCAAATGACATACCACTTTGGTTTTTTTGCTTGATTCGTGGACTGAAATCGACTTTACTCATATTCATTCCGGCATTTATCCCCAGCGCCAACTCTCCACGTAATTCACCCAATTGTGCCATGACCGGAGTAGAGCAGGTCAGAGAAACCACCAACAGCAACAAAAAATTATATCTTTTCATTTTATTCAAAATCAAGTTTAATCAATTCATAATTCTTGGTAAAGCGTACGAAAAACACTTTTCGATTAATAAAACCGCCCCAATTGTTCACTCTTTCAAACTTGAAACCAGTTTGAATAGGATTGACCATTGTCCTATTCATATTTTCTTCCATGTCACTTCCATAATGCGAAAGTGCCTTTAAGAAGAAGTAAGCCGTATCAAAACCTAACATTCCATATTTAGGATATGTATTCGCCATATCTTTACTATACCATTTCCGATAAGCCGATGTGAATTTTACAGCCTCGGGAAACAAATTGTTTGTATAGAAGGAAGAATAGAAATAAGTATCCAATTCAAAGAAACTGGATAAATGATCATAGGTGTAGGTTTGCCATTCAGGATAACCAAACAGCTTCATATCATAATTGGGATGTTCGCGGGAGGTTATAATCAATTGCGGCAATATCTTGATGAGAGATATGTTTTTCCCCGAGGTAGGTATAAGCACATTCTCTCTTAAAGAATCTACAACTGTTTTCATACCTTCAGGAGTAATTGCTGCTCCTTTCAATTCCTTGAAAGTTATCTGTTTGTTTTTCAATTCTTCTTTTAATCCAGCTATAAAGTCAGCCTTATCATTGTCGCCTGTTTCTGCATCCAGGAATACAACATGAGCATTCGGGAATTTGCGAAGGTAATGTTCGTAAACTTCAGAAAACAGATAAGATTGAGGTGTATTGATTTGGAATACATAGGGGTTATTGAATACTACATCACTTTTTGATGTAAACGGAACAACCAGTCTTATCTTATTCTGTTCCGCATAATCAGCCATCAGTTTTACCTGATCTGTATATGCCGGACCAAAAATAAAGTCCATTCCCTTCAACTCAGTTTTATTGTCAAGGAGTTGGGCCAATGAAGCTTTCGTATTACCAATATCATACGTATAAACATCTACAGATACACCTTGTTTCTTCAAACTGTCAACAGCCATCAAGAATCCTTCATAATACTCTACCATACGCCCCTGTTCATCCTTATTACCTGTTCCATCCGTCATAAATGGCAACATAACAGCTACCTTGATAGAAGCATATTTTTTGCTTTCCTTTTGATTCTGACGGAAAAGTTCTACATTAGATACAGGCGTTTGTGCGCTTTGAGTCGCATTATTATGAGAAGTAGGAGCTTTAGCATAAGGTATACAGAGATATTTCCCTTTTTTAAGTTTTTGTTTGCGCAATTCAGGATTGGCCGCAATTAATTCTTCTTCTGTAATACCATATAGTTTACTGATACTATATACGGTTTCTTTCCGTTGTACCTTATGCATATCACGGCAATTTGGCTTTAAAGGCTCCTTATTTGCGTTAGCTTGTACTTGTTTTTGTGATTGTACATTCGCTTGTTGTTGAACGGATTGTTCTTTTTCTACCTTTTGTGCAGGAATGGCAACCACTTGTCCTACTCGGAAATTCTTGGCGCTTAACCCAGGATTGGCTTTACAGATATCCTGTGCTGTCAATCCATAGCGTACCGTAAGTTGGTATAATGTTTCACCGGATTGAATGGTATGATAGGTAGGTTGACCATTGTTTGCTTTCTGAGGAATCTTTAAAGCTTCACCCGCCTTTATACGTTCTTTACTTTCAGGATTAAGCTGTATAATCTCGTCAATGGTCACATTATACATACTTGCAATAGAATACAAGCTCTGTCCTTTAGTTACGGTATGCATAAAGAAACCGTTAGAAGTCTGCGCACAGGCACTCTCTACTGGTAATACCGATATAGCGGCAGCCAAATATAAAGTTTGTATAAATTTCATTTGTCGAATACTGGTTATAACAAGCAGCAAAATTACAAAAAAAAGTCATTCTTACCTATTATATATAAGGAAAGCCGAATATTATTATGCTTTTTAACCAAATATTTCATTCGGAAACACTAAATTTGCATGTTTAAAAGCTTGTAGGCAAATTCAGATATGACAGAAGAAAAAGAACAGATAAATGTATACGGTGCCCGCGTACACAATCTAAAAAATATAGATGTACAGATTCCCCGAGATAGTCTGACGGTTATTACGGGACTGAGTGGAAGTGGAAAGTCATCATTGGCTTTTGACACGATTTTTGCAGAGGGACAACGACGATACATAGAAACATTTTCGGCTTATGCACGTAACTTCTTGGGAGGTATGGAACGCCCGGATGTCGACAAGATAACAGGACTTAGCCCAGTTATTTCCATAGAACAGAAAACCACCAACAAGAATCCTCGTTCTACCGTTGGAACCACCACAGAGATATATGACTATTTGCGTTTGTTGTTTGCCAGGGCAGGAGTGGCCTATTCCTATCTATCGGGCGAAAAGATGGTGAAGTATACCGAAGAACAGGTGCTTGATTTGATATATAGAGAATACAAGGGTAAACGTATATTCATTTTGGCTCCATTGGTACGTAGTCGTAAAGGCCATTATAAAGAATTGTTTGAACAAGTACGCAAAAAGGGATATCTTTATGTTCGTGTAGATGGCGAAGTAAAGGAAATCACTCATGGCATGAAGGTAGATCGCTATAAGAACCATGATATCGAAATGGTGGTAGACAAGATGGCGGTAGGCGATAAGGAAGACAAGCGTCTGAAACAAAGTATTACTACAGCCATGCACCAAGGAGATGGATTAATTATGATTCTTGATGCACAGACCAATGAGGTTCGTCACTATAGTAAACGCTTGATGTGCCCCATAACCGGACTTTCCTATAAAGAACCGGCACCTCATAACTTTTCATTTAATTCTCCACAAGGAGCATGCCCCCGGTGCAAGGGATTGGGTTACGTGAATTTGGTGGATATAGACAAAGTGATTCCTAATCGTGAACTATCTATTTACGAAGGTGCCATTGCTCCTTTAGGAAAATACAAGAATGTGATGATTTTCTGGCAATTAGATGCCATGCTCGAGAAATACGGATTAACTTTGAAGACACCCGTTAAAGAGTTTTCTTCAGAAGTTATTGATGAAATTCTGCAAGGGTCTGATGAACGCATCAAAATCAAAAGTTCACTAATCCATACCTCATCCGACTATTTCACCACATACGAAGGTATCATCAAATACATCCAGATGATGCAAGAAAAGGATGCGTCGGCTACTGCACAGAAATGGGCGGAACAGTTTGCCAAGACTGATGTATGTCCGGAATGCCACGGAGCACGCTTGAATAGAGAAGCCTTGCATTATCGTATTCACGATAAGAATATCTACCAATTGGCTAGCATGGATATCAGTGAATTATATGAATGGTTAGAAGCAGTAGAACCACATTTGGAAGAAAAGCAACGGAGAATAGCCGAAGAAATCTTGAAGGAACTGAAAAGTCGTTTGCGTTTCTTGCTCGATGTAGGTTTGGATTACCTTTCCTTAAATCGTACATCCGTATCCTTGTCAGGTGGAGAAAGCCAACGTATTCGTTTGGCTACTCAAATAGGTTCCCAATTGGTAAATGTGCTATATATTCTTGATGAACCGAGTATTGGATTACATCAACGTGATAATCAACGCTTAATTTGTTCACTAAAGAAATTACGTGATACAGGTAATTCGGTTATTGTAGTTGAACATGATAAGGATATGATGCTGGCAGCCGATTATGTGATTGATATGGGACCTCATGCAGGCAGGATGGGAGGTGAGGTAGTATTTCAAGGAACTCCTTTAGAAATGCTCCAGCAGAAAACGCTTACTTCACAATATCTGAATGGACAAATGAAAATTGAAGTTCCCACGAAACGTAGGGAAGGGAATGGCCATTCTTTCTGGATAAAAGGTGCCAAAGGAAATAACTTGAAGAATGTGGATGTTGAGTTCCCATTGGGTAAACTTATTTGTGTAACCGGTGTATCGGGTAGTGGAAAATCCACCTTAATAAACGATACGTTACAACCTATTCTATCCCAACATTTCTATCGTTCATTGCAAGATCCTTTGCCATACGATAGTTATGAAGGTATGGAATATATAGATAAGGTGGTGAACGTAGACCAATCGCCTTTAGGACGTACTCCTCGTTCCAATCCGGCTACATATACCGGTGTATTTTCAGACATTCGTAATCTTTTTGTGAACCTTCCCGAAGCCAAACTTCGTGGTTATAAGGCCGGACGCTTTTCTTTCAATGTAACGGGTGGACGATGTGAAGCCTGTGGCGGTAATGGTTATAAGACCATCGAAATGAATTTCTTGCCCGATGTGATGGTACCCTGTGAAGTGTGCCATGGCAAGCGTTATAACCGCGAGACTTTGGAAGTACGCTTTAAAGGGAAATCCATAGCCGATGTACTCGATATGACTATCAATCGGGCGGTAGAGTTTTTTGAAAATGTACCTTCCATCTTGAATAAGATTAAGGTGCTGCAAGATGTAGGATTGGGATACATTAAGTTAGGGCAACCATCCACAACTTTATCGGGAGGAGAGAGCCAGCGTGTGAAATTGGCTACCGAATTGGCTAAACGGGATACAGGAAAGACCGTTTACATCTTGGATGAACCTACTACCGGACTACATTTCGAAGATATTCGTGTACTGATGAATGTACTCAATCGCTTGGTGGATAAAGGCAATACGGTAATTGTCATCGAACACAACCTGGATGTTATCAAGCAAGCCGATTACATTATTGATATGGGACCCGAAGGCGGACGGGGAGGAGGACAGGTGCTTTCTTGTGGAACGCCTGAAGAAGTAGCCGAAAGCAAGTTGGGATACACACCTCCCTTTATAAAGGAAGAATTATAATCCTTAAAATATTATCCTGAGCAAAGTGAAGGATCTGAAAAGTATACAATGACTGGATTTATGAAAGAAAAAATAAACAAGACCAATGTGGCCCGTTTGATGGACAAAGCCAAGGTTAAATACGAACTCATCCCTTATGAAGTGGATGAAAACGATTTGAGCGCTATCCATGTGGCCGAAAGTCTGGGAGAAAACATTGAGCAAGTATTCAAAACCTTGGTATTGCATGGTGATAAAACAGGTTATTTTGTTTGTGTTATTCCTGGAGAACACGAAGTAAACCTCAAATTGGCAGCTAAAGTTTCAGGTAACAAGAAGTGCGACCTCATTCCAATGAAAGATTTGCTTCCGTTGACCGGTTATATCCGTGGCGGTTGTTCGCCTATCGGAATGAAGAAGCATTTTCCCACTTACATACACGAAACTTGTGAACAGTTTCCATACATCTATGTCAGTGCCGGTATCCGTGGGTTACAGATAAAACTTGCCCCAACTGACCTGATAAAAGAGTCGAAAGCTGTAATTTGCAGCCTTTTTGAAGAATAAACCCATAAAAAGAGCCGATTAATTGGCTCTTTTTTCTTGATTTAGCATAATTATCTTATCTTTGCAGACAAAGAAAAAATAGTATTAACTTAATAATTTTAATCTTATGTTCGAAGGACAACCCAAAGGGTTATACGCTTTAGCGTTAGCTAATACTGGCGAGCGTTTCGGTTACTATACCATGCTGGCTGTATTCATCATGTTCTTGCAAGCAAACTTCGGTTTCTCTGCCGGTGTTGCAGGAACTATTTATTCTACTTTCTTAGGTCTCGTTTACTTTATGCCGTTATTCGGTGGTATGGCTGCCGATAAGTTGGGCTATAGCAAGATGGTGACTATTGGTATCACAATCATGTTCTTTGGCTATTTGCTTTTGGCTATGCCATTGGGAGCAAATGCCGTAGCTATTGCAGCTATGGGAGGCGCTTTATTACTCATTGCAGTAGGTACAGGCTTGTTTAAAGGTAATTTGCAGGTTATGGTTGGTAACCTTTACGATGAACCGCTTTATGCTGCTAAGCGTGACTCAGGTTTCTCTGTTTTTTATATGGCTATCAACATTGGTGCTATGTATGCTCCAACCGCTGCTATTGAAATCATGAAGTGGGCCCAAACCTCATTGAAAGTTAGTGAGGCCGATTCTTATCACTTTGCTTTTGGTGTAGCTTGTTTGTCTTTGATTGCTTCTATTGCTGTCTACTACATCTTCCGTAGCACATTTGCCCATACCGATCGTAGCAAGACTGCTGTAGCTACTGGTAATGCAAATGTAAAAGAATTGACACCTGCCGAAACAAAGGAACGTATCATCTGTCTTTGCTTGGTATTTGCCGTAGTAATCTTCTTCTGGATGGCTTTCCATCAAAATGGTGCCACTCTGACATTCTTTGCACGTGACTATACAGCAACCGTTTCAAGCGGTTTTGAAAGTATGGCATTCAGTGTATGGAACCTCCAATTGGCTATCTTTGTAGTATACGGTTTGTTTGGATTGTTCCAAAGCAAGACTGGTAAGGGCAAAGGTATTTCATTAGGTATCATAGCTGTTTCTGTAGCTGCTTTGGTTTATCGTTATATGGATTTGGCTGAAACAACAGAAGTTAGTGCTCCTATCTTCCAACAGTTCAATGCATGTTTTGTGGTGGCTTTGACTCCGGTTTCAGTTGCCATTTTCAGTGCTTTGGCCAAGAAGGGTAAAGAACCTTCTTCTCCTATGAAGATTGGTCTTGGTATGTTGGTAGCAGCCATTGCTTACGTTTTGATGATTGCCGGTTCACTTGGTTTGCCAGCTCCTGAAATCGGTGCCGATGGCCAACCTATGCACATGGCCGATGTTACTCCAAATCTTTTGATTACTACTTATTTGGTATTGACATTTGCAGAGTTGTTGCTTTCTCCAATTGGTATCTCGTTCGTGACTAAGGTTGCTCCTCCAAAGTATGCAGGTATGATGATGGGTGGCTGGTTCGTAGCTACTGCTATCGGTAACTTCCTCGTATCTATCCCAACATTGATGTGGGGTGCTTCATTGACCGTTGTATGGGGTACTTTGGCAGGTATTTGTGTAGTAGCTGCTCTTTTCATCTTCTCTATCTTGAAGCGTTTGGAAAAGGTTGCTAAGTAATTCTTGATTCAAATCAAATAGAAAGTGGATGTGCTTGCACATCCACTTTTTTTTTGGAGTTGCATCACTCTTGTCATTCCTTTGTCATCCTGACGACCATCGGGAGGAAGGATCTGTTTACATCCACGTATGCATC
>CAZJFI010000012.1:0-17973 GCA_964545265.1 uncultured Phocaeicola sp. | reverse complement strand
CTTGTCCTAAGATAAAGTGGAATTGGCTTCCGCTATATTGTGAAGAACCATTGATCTTGTCGAAACCATATGCCCAGTCGATACCCATCATACCAATCATAGGAAGGAAGATACGTACACCCAAACCTGCAGAGCGCTTCAAGCTGAACGGATTGAACTTGTTTACTTCTGTCCATGCATTACCGCCTTCAATGAAGCCAAGTGCATAAATGCTTGTAGAGTTTTCCAACATCAACGGATAACGGAGTTCGGCACCCAAACGAACATAAGCATAACCTTCGCTACCATACGGTGTCAATGAACCGTTTTCGTAACCACGGAGTGCAACTGTTTCGGATGCATAGCTTACACTATAACCTGTCATACCGTCACCACCCATGTAGAATGTTTCGAATGGAGATTTCTTATATTTATTATAATGACCTAATAAACCAAATTCGGCACGTGTCATGATTACAGGACACTTTTGTGCCTGCCAAAGGGCTGTGTAAGATTTGAATTTGAATTTCCACTTGTGGTATTCAATCCAATTGTATACACTGGCAGCTTCTTCATAATCATTCTTTCCATAGGTTGAATAGTCTTTGTTGCTGAACAAAGAATAAGGAGGTGTCAAATGAACAGAAGCTGTAAATTCCGAACCCTTACGAGGGAATATCGGGTTGTCGGTAGAATTACGCGATAAGGTAAAGCCTAAGCTTAAATTGTTACAGTTACCTGTAGACATGTATTCACCATTGTTCAGGAGGATGTACAAATAACTCCAATCCTTCAATATAAAACGTTGGAAAGACAATTCAGCCGACAAGGTAAAATAGTCGTCAGGCCATCTCAAACGCTTACCCCAACCGATGGAAGCACCATACATCTGGATAGACTTGTCGGGGTCGTAGTAAGATTCATAATTATACATACTACTATTGCCATAATAACTTCCATAACCATACATATAGTTATAATAATTATTCATGTAGGCCGAGTTGTAATAATTGCTACTGATGTCTGTCTGAACGGAATAGAATGCCGATACAGAGAATGAGTTCGGACGCTTTCCTCCAAACCAAGGGTCAAAGAATGATACACTATACGATTGATAATAGCTACCATTGGTTTGTCCACTAATGGTCAATGTTTGTCCTTCACCTTGAGGGAGGATACCGCGATAATTATCGGTCTTCTTGAACAAATTGGCCATAGAGAAGTTGGTGAATTTCAAGCTTAACTTACCGATAACACCGGTTTGTCCCCAACCAGCCGAGAATTCTACTTGGTCGTTGGCTTTGGATTCCAAATTCCAGTTAATGTCCACTGTACCATTTACCCCATCAGGTTGCACATCCGGCTGAATGTTTTCTGGGTTAAAGTGTCCCATCTGTGCAATTTCACGATAAGAACGTTCAAGAGCATCCTTGTTGAACAAATCGCCTGGTTTGGTACGAAGTTCACGACGTACCACGTTTTCATACAGACGGTCATTACCATTGATGCGTACACGGTTGATAGTAGCTTGCGGACCCTCAATCACACGCATTTCCAAGTCAATGGAGTCGCCATCGATGTTAACTTCCACCGGATCGAGGTTGTAGAATACATAACCTTGGTTGTAATAATCGTTACCAATAGCGTCATCGTCTTCGCTGATACGTTCCTTCAATAATTTTTGATTATAGATATCGCCCTTTTTCATGCGGAGCTTGTGAGCCAAATAATCCGAATTGTAAACGGTGTTACCTACCCAATCAATGTTACGCACAAAATATTTGTCACCTTCTTCGATGCGCATGTAAACATCTACGGTACGGTCATCAAATGCTGTAACGCTATCCACCACAATCAAGGCATCACGATATCCCAATTCATTATACTTATCTATAATGAGCTGTTTGTCTTCTTCGTATTTCTCTTCAATGAATTTCTTGGTACGGAAAATGTTAGCCAACTTGTTCTTTTCGTTGGTCTTCTTCATGATTCGTTTCAGCTTCTTATCGGTCAGAACGGTGTTTCCATCAATGGTTATTTGATGCACCTTAACCTTTTCCTTCTTGTCAATCATAATGTCAACATCCACTTGATCCTTATTCCCTTCCAAATTGCGCTCTACAATGGTCACTTCGGCATTCTTGAATCCTTTATCATCAAAATGTCTTTTGATGATAATTTTGGCGCGGTCAATCATATTTGGTGTAATCTGCGTACCTTTGGCCATACTTAATTTGGCTTCCAAATCTTCGCGCTCGCTTTTCTTAATTCCATGATAATGAATGTCGGCAATACGCGGACGTTGGGCAAGGATAATTTTCAAATAGATTTTGTCACCTACAATCTTCTCAGCTTCAATCTTTACGTCAGAAAATAAACCGTGTCTCCAATAGTGCTTGACAGCAGTTGTAATTTCGTCACCTGGCACAGTGATGGTTTGTCCTACCGACAATCCGGATAGGCCTATCAATACATAGTCTTCGTAATTTTTTACACCTTCTACTTTTATACCACCAATTTCGTATTTCTTGGGTGTACCTGTATAGGTGATGACAGGACTATTGTTCTCTTCTACTGCTATTTCCTGAGCCTTACTCTGAACATTGAAGCAGAACAGACATGTTAATATTAATAATATGGATGAAATTCGATAGATCATTTTATCTGACTTTATATTTGTTCACTGGTTTTTCCAAATCGGCGTTCTCTTCCTTGATAATCGCAAATGGCTTTGCAGAATTCTTCTTCTTTAAAATCTGGCCAGAATGTATCGCAGAAATATAACTCTGAATAAGCGCATTGCCATAACAGATAGTTGCTGAGGCGTATTTCTCCACCTGTACGAATCAGCAATTCCGGATCGGGCATGAAATACGTGCTCAAGTGTTGGCCAATGGTTTGGTCAGTTATTTCATCAACTGCCAAATCACCGTTCTTCACTTTTTGGGCTATTTGTTTCATGGCATGAGTTATCTCCCATTTGGAAGAATAACTGAGAGCAAGTGTAAGACACATTCCCGTATTGACAGAAGTACGCTCTATACATTTGTTTAGTCTTTCATGTACCATGGGCGGCAATTTCTCTGTGTCGCCGATGATACGGAAACTGATGTTGTTCTTCATGAAAATTTCTTCTTCAATCGATTCCATCAACAATGTCATTAATGCATTGATTTCGTCTGGCGGACGATTCCAATTTTCAGTTGAGAATGTATAGAGTGTCAGAAATTTGACTCCTAACTTAGCTGCTTCTTCTGCAATGACATGTACGGTTTCTGCACCGGCCTGATGCCCCATGCTGCGCACTTGTCCCCGTTGCTTGGCCCATCTTCCGTTGCCATCCATAATGATGGCTACATGTGCAGGTATACGGTTCCTATCTATTTGCTTGCTATATAACATAACTTTTCTGCTCAATTTTATGGGTTTACGAATCCCAATTTGTTGATTCTACCTCGCCAAACTTCGCTTGTCTTTCCCCACATGAACCATACAAACTGGTTGTCGTCCACAACGAATGAATAATTACCCTCAGCTTGGGTGTATAGTGTGGCGAAATCTTCAGGGAACATAACATCTTCTGTAACCTTTTCCCAACCTATTCCATTATCATTGGAAACATAGAAATGTTCAAAGGCTTTAACCGAAGAGCCGTTCTTTCCGGAACCACCGAAGCTATACAGCAAATTGTTGTAGTAAATCATTCCAGCATTTTCCATGTTCGGACATTCATGTTCGTTTCCTTCCATGGTAAGGGGTGTCCATTCATGTTCTGTTGCCAATTGTGACCATACGATGTTGGCCGAATCGTTTTCCACATTGTTTTCGCCCATCAACACAAGGCGATGAAACTTATTGTTGGTTGCTAATGGGTAGGAAGCGTATGAATAAGTCCCTTTTGCAAAATCGGTAGGAAGGGCTGAATAAGTGACCCACTCTGTCCCGTCTGAAGTTTCAGTATACAAATTATCCACCGTTGTTGCAATCAGCTTTGTAGTTTCTTTTTCGTCAATTGCTGCAACAAGCTGGCTTAATTTTTGTTTACTGTCAGTTTGTACCCAATTAATTCCGTTGCTTGAACTGTACAAATCATTTCCCGCTAAGATATAGAGGTAATCTCCCCAAGCGATAACCGATGAATAATCGGCCTTGACGGGGATGTCGATAGGCTGGAGGTTGGTCCATCCGGCTCCGTCGTTCTGTTCGGTCATAGTAACAGCTACTTGCTCTTCCTGATCGGCGAAAACCAGAATCTGTTGATTGAAATACACCGCTTTCTGGCTGTGAATATCCGTATTTAAGTTACTTTCTATACGTACCCAACCCATTTCATTGGGATCCTGCTGATGTACGTTTACTTTAGCCGTATAAACACGTCCGTAGGTTCCTTGCATGGACATCACCTTAAATTGGATGGGCTGGCTGAAATCCAAAGAATCTCCTTCTTCCCAAATGGAGTCGGTCTCTGCAACAATAAACACATAACCGTCTGCACTGATTTCTGGAACCACTTTAGTGATATCCGTGCCCACAGGAAGAGAGTCCACATTATATATAAGGCCCTGAAGCTGGTCTATGACGAAAGGATAGTTGGTTCCGGTTACGGTAGTAGTCAAAGTGGTATCCACATCGTCCACAGTAGCCTGATATTCCGTTTCTATATCGCCGATAGCAAAAGCGGTAATACTGGCATCCGAACTGTATTCAATTTCATATTCTTCGTCTTCCAGGCAAGATGTAGCGATGAATGCCGTTATAAAAAGACATGTGATAAAATTCAGTAATCTTATATTCATTTGTAATAGCTTCTTTTGTTACAAGTTGCAAAAGTAGAAAGATTTTTCTCACCATAGAAGTTTTGAAGCAAGTTTTATATTAATTTATAGATAAAATAAGGCTTTTTTTTAGCTATTAGGCTTAAATCTCCCGTCCAAATGCTTTATTGAATACATATTTTAACTCTCTTCCGAATCGGCGCTCTGTTAAAAAAACATATTTTTGAGGGATGATTGGTGTCTTTACTCCATTTTCTATTGCTAAAGGTGAGGTTTCTACGCAGATTTCGTCCCAGCATTCCGCATCTATAAAGGATTGCAGAAGAATTGCTCCACCTTCTACTATAAGAGACTGAATTTTTTGGTTGTAAAGCACTTCCATTATTTGGGGAAGAATGTTGCTGTCGAAATCCAGCGTTACAAACTCCACGTTAGGGTAGGGGGAGGTCTCGTTCTTCCGAGTAAAGATAAGTGTTCTTACGGAACCGTCGAACAAATGCAGATGGGTGGGAAGTGTCAAATCCTTGTCTATCACTAACCGCAGCGGATTCTTTCCATACCAATGGCGGGTAGAAAGCGATGGATTGTCGAGCAATGCCGTTTTTCTTCCCACTAAAATGGCTGTATACTCTGCCCTTTTCTTGTGTACGAGCATGGATGTGAGCGGAGTGGAGAACACAACAGGATTTCCGTCTGTGCGTTCGTTGTCTATGTATCCATCAGCCGATTGCGCCCATTTCAATAGAATGTAAGGACGATGGTGCGTGTGGAACGTGATGAACCGTCGGATTAATTCCCGGCATTCTTCTTCCAGTATCCCTACGATGACATCGATGCCCGCATCGCGAAGTTTCTTTATACCTCTACCGGCCACTTCGGAAAAAGGGTCTACACACCCTACCACCACACGAGGTATTCCCTTGCTGATAATTAGATCGGCACAAGGAGGTGTTTTCCCATAATGTGAACAAGGTTCCAGACTGACGTAAATAGTCGATTCCTTCAGCATCTGCTCGTCCTTCACTGAGCGGATGGCATTCACTTCTGCATGAGCTTTCCCGCAACGGGTATGATAACCTTCGCCGATAATGCAACCGTCTTTATGTACAATAACGGCTCCCACCATGGGGTTGGGTGCTGCATTGCAAAGGCCATTTCGAGCCAATTGAATGCAACGGGCCATATATTTTTCGTCTTTTGTCATCGTCTTTCTTCTTAAATTCCTATTTTTGTATCCGAAAAAGAATTGAGATGCATCCAGTCTATCATGAAATAAAGAAAATGCTTGCTGGGTATTATCCCGACGCAGAAGCTTCCGCACTGGCAAAGATGTTGCTGGTGGAAGTGCTCCATTTCTCAACCCTCGAATTGTTTGGTGGCAAAGATAAGGAAGTTTTTAAAAAAGACCTTGATGTTTTGTACGAAATGTCAAGACGCTTGCAAAACCAGGAGCCTATACAATATATAATAGGTAGAGAAACATTCTGTGGAATGCCTTTCGTGGTAAACCGCCATGTGCTTATTCCTCGTCCGGAAACTCAGGATCTGGTGGAATGGATTGCCAAGGAGACCCAACAGACGAATCCTTGTCGGTTGTTGGATATGGGCACTGGCAGTGGCTGTATTGCCATCTCGTTGGCCAAGAAACTACCACATGCCCAAGTGGAAGCTTGGGACATTTCCGGAGAGGCGTTGCAAGTGGCTCGCCAAAACGCATTGAACAATCAAGTGAAGGTCGATTTCCTTTTGCAAGACATACTTTCCGCTTCACCCGCAACAGCTGACTGGAACATCATTGTGAGCAATCCTCCTTACATAACTAATAAAGAAAAGGCGGAAATGGAAGCCAATGTGTTGGATTGGGAACCTCACACCGCCTTGTTTGTGCCCGATTATGATCCCTTGTTGTTTTATCGCAGGATAGCTCAATTGGGAATGGATATGTTAGTGATGGGAGGCACACTCTATTTCGAAATCAATCGGGCTTATGGTACCGAAACCATAGCCATGCTTCAGACATTAGGCTATGAAAACATCATTATCCGGAAAGACCGGTTTAACAATGAACGCATGATAAAAGCTACAAGACCATGAAAAAAGAATGTTCTGCAAATGAAGCACGCTATAAAGCAGAAGCTTATTGTGCCGCGGCCGAACGCTGCATAACCGATGTCAAGAGGAAACTCCAGCAATGGGGAGCCCCTCAGGATTGTATGGATGAAATCATTCGTGAACTGGTGGCCGACAACTATCTGTCCGAGCAACGCTATGTTGATGCTTTCGTTCGCGAAAAACACCGTTTCAACGGATGGGGAAAAGCCAAGATTGTACAGATGCTTCGAATGAAACAACTTCCCTCATCGCTCATCGAAGAGGCCGTGCTACGTTTGGATAAAGAAGAATATCAGTCGGCTCTCTCCGCTTTGCTTCAGAAAAAGAAGGATGGGGTCAAAGCCCGCAATGCGTATGAGCGTAATGGCAAACTGATTCGTTTTGCACTTGGCCGTGGCTATGAGATGAATGATATTCTGAATTGTCTGAAAGAAATGGGATGCGATGATGAGTATATGGAGTGATTGTTGGGAACTCTTTTTCCCCCGCTGTTGTGTGATTTGTGGCAAACGATTACTGAAAGCGGAGAAAGGCTTGTGTATCCAATGTCTTGAAAAATTGCCAAGAACAAATTTTCATTCACAGATGAACAATGAAATGGAGCAGGCCTTCTGGGGCCGTTTCCCCATTGAACGTGCCTCTGCCTTTCTCTATTATTCCAAAGGTGGTGATGTCCAGAAACTTCTCTATGCGCTGAAATATTATGGTCATTGGCAGGTGGGTGAGATTTTGGGCAGATACATAGCCGGCGAAATGGCGGACACAGATTTCTTTAATGGCATTGATTGCATCATTCCTGTTCCACTTCATCCTCAAAAGTTGCGTATCCGTGGATACAATCAGAGCGAACTGTTGGCCAGGGGAGTATCCTCCGTAACGGGTGTTCCAGTTTTGGCCGATGGATTGTGCAGGGAACAGCACACCGAAACGCAAACGCACAAGAGCCGGTATGGACGTTGGAAGAATGTGGCCGAAATGTTTTCTCTCAACACGCACTATTCCTTGAAAGACAAGCATGTTTTGTTGGTCGACGATGTGTTCACCACCGGAGCTACCCTCATAGCTTGTGCCGATGCCTTGAAGAATGTGTCCGGCATCCGAATCAGTGTCTTGACCTTGGCAATGGCGGGAGAAACCTGATTTTCGACATAAAAGCAAAAAAATTACATCGTTCTTTTTCGTAATCTCAAATCCTTTCTCTAATTTTGCAGAAAATATATCACATATAGTTTAGTTATGAATACTTTAGAAAAATTATTCGCAGAGAAGTTATTGAAGATTAAGGCAATCAAGTTGCAACCGGCTAACCCGTTCACTTGGGCTTCGGGTTGGAAGTCTCCATTCTATTGTGACAACCGTAAGACTCTTTCGTATCCTTCTTTACGTAATTTCGTCAAATTAGAAATCTGTCGTACCATTCTCGAAGAATTCGGTCAGGTAGATGCTATCGCCGGTGTGGCAACAGGAGCTATTCCTCAAGGTGCATTGGTGGCAGAAGAATTGAATCTTCCGTTTGTTTACGTACGTTCTACTCCAAAGGACCATGGTTTGGAAAACCTGATTGAAGGCGAACTCCGTCCGGGTATGAAGGTAGTGGTTATTGAGGACTTGATTTCTACTGGCGGCAGCAGTTTGAAGGCTGTAGAAGCTATCCGTCGCGATGGTTGCGAAGTGATTGGTATGGTGGCATCGTTCACTTACGGATTCCCGGTAGCCATTGAAGCTTTCAAGAATGCTAAGGTGGAATTGGTTACATTGACCAACTACGAAGCTGTTTTGGATGTAGCTTTGAAGACTGGCTATATTAATGAAGAAGACGTTCCGGTATTGAACGCCTGGAGAAAAGATCCAGCTCATTGGGAAGCCGGCAAATAATTTGATATTCATTCAAAAATAAGATATTGAGAGCGGTTCGGGTGTGGCAATAACACTCGGACAGTTCTCTTTTTCACATTTATAAAAGTATGGCACAATTCGAAAGTAATATAAAATACGTTCCTTATAGTCAGGAACAGGTATACAACAAGTTGGAGGACTTGAACAATCTGGCCGCCTTGAAGGAGCGTTTTGAACAAGTGCGCGAGAAAGTGGGTGACAAGATACAGGATATGTCTTTCGACCGCGATTCGCTCACACTTACCGTACAAGGCATGAATGTAACGTTACGCATCATCGAGCGTGAGCCTTGCAAATGCATCAAGTTCGAGGGCGACAAATCGCCTATCCCCGTCAACCTATGGATACAAGTGCTTCCTGTAACCAGTGAACAGGCCAAGTTGAAAGTAACCATCCGTGCCGAAGTGAACATGTTCATGAAAGCTATGGTGACCAAGCCTTTGCAGGAAGGGGTAGAGAAGATTGCAGATATGTTGGCTATGATTTCATATTAATAAAAGGAACAAAGATATGGCACAGAAACTTTGGGAGAAGAACGTACAGGTGAACGAAGAAATAGACCGCTTCACCGTAGGTCGTGACCGTGAAATGGACCTCTTTTTGGCTAAGCATGATGTGCTCGGCTCCATGGCACACATTACTATGCTTGAAAGCATCGGATTGTTAGAAGCCGGCGAACTGGCAGTTCTGTTGGAAGAGTTGAAGAATATCTATGCATCGGCCGAACGGGGAGAGTTTGTGATTGAAAACGGCATAGAAGATGTTCATTCACAAGTGGAACTGATGCTGACACGCAAATTAGGCGATGTGGGCAAGAAAATTCACAGCGGACGCTCCCGCAATGACCAAGTGCTGGTAGACTTGAAGCTCTATACCCGTAGTGAGTTGAAGGAAATAGCCACGGCAGTCGAAGACCTGTTCAAGGTGCTTGTAGCTCAAAGCAACAAATACAAAGATGTGCTCATGCCCGGCTATACTCATTTGCAGATAGCTATGCCCTCCTCCTTCGGCTTATGGTTCGGTGCCTATGCTGAAAGTTTGGTAGACGATATGATGTTCCTACAGGCTGCCTTTAAGATGTGTAACCGCAATCCGCTTGGGTCGGCAGCCGGATATGGCTCCTCCTTCCCGCTGAACCGCGAAATGACCACCCGTTTGTTGGGCTTTGACTCCATGAACTATAATGTGGTTTATGCTCAGATGGGACGAGGTAAGATGGAACGCAATGTAGCCTTTGCTTTGGCCTCCATTGCCGGAACAGTAGCCAAACTGGCATTCGATGCCTGCATGTTCAGCAGCCAGAACTTCGGCTTCGTGAAACTACCCGACGAGTGTACTACGGGCTCCAGCATCATGCCACATAAGAAGAACCCCGATGTGTTTGAACTCACTCGTGCCAAGTGTAACAAGATACAGTCACTTCCACAGCAAATCATGCTCATTATGAACAATTTGCCCTCGGGCTATTTCCGTGATTTGCAGATTATCAAGGAAGTCTTCCTCCCTGCTTTCGAGGAACTGATGGACTGCCTGCAAATGGCCACCTACATCATGGACAAGATTTCCATCAATGAACACATTCTGGACGATGACCGTTATCTGTATATTTTCAGTGTGGAAGAAGTGAACCGCCTGGCCAGTGAAGGCATGCCTTTCCGCGATGCCTATAAGAAGGTGGGCCTCGATATCGAAGCCGGCAAGTTTACCCACAACAAGCAAGTGCACCATACCCACGAAGGCAGTATCGGCAATCTCTGCAACGAGCAGATAACCACTTTGATGGACAGCGTAGTGCAAGGCTTCAACTTTGCTACCATGGAGCAAGCTGAAAACCGTTTGTTAGGACGTTAATTTTTTAGCCTATGAATACTCATCAACCTTCAACCGACCGTTATGACAAGATGCAGTACACCTATTGTGGAAACAGCGGTCTGCTTTTGCCCCGCATCTCGCTGGGCTTGTGGCACAACTTCGGAAGCGTAGACGATTTCGGAGTGGCAACAGACATGATCAAGTATGCGTTTGACAACGGAGTGACTCATTTCGACCTGGCCAACAATTATGGTCCCGAACCCGGAAGCGCCGAAACTAATTTCGGCAAAATCCTAAAGGAAAACTTCCAGGGCTATCGCGATGAGATGATTATCTCCTCTAAGGCAGGTCATAGTATGTGGGCAGGCCCTTATGGCGACGGGAGTTCGCGCAAGAACCTCATGGCAAGCATTGACCAGAGTCTTCGCCGTACCGGACTGGAATATTTTGACATCTTCTACAGCCACCGTTACGATGGTGTGACACCTGTTGAAGAAACCATCCAAACACTCATAGATATTGTCAAGCAAGGCAAGGCCCTCTATATCGGTATTTCCAAATATCCGCCTGCACAAGCCCGTCAGGCATATGAAATGATGAAGGCTGCCGGCGTTCCTTGTCTCATCAGCCAATATCGATACAGTATGTTCGACCGCACCATCGAACCTGAAACGCTTCCTTTGGCAGCCGAATACGGATCGGGCATGATTGCCTTCTCGCCGTTGGCACAAGGTTTGCTTACCGACAAATATCTGCATGGAATCCCTGAGAATTCGCGTGCCGCCCGTTCTACCGGCTTTCTGCAACTCAGTCAGGTAACCGACGATAAGATACAGAAAGCCATGCAACTCAATGAATTGGCCGCCCGTCGTGGACAGACATTGGCCGAGATGGCATTGGCTTGGGTATTGAAGGATGAGCGTTTGACCTCCGTCATTGTAGGCGCTAGCTCTGTACGTCAATTGGCAGCCAATCTTCAAACGTTGGACAACCTCTCGTTCAGTGCGGAAGAACTTGCCGAGATAGAAACAATATTAAATAAATAAGAAAAAACGGGTGCAAAAATTTGGCTGTTAATGTAAAAGCCCTTATCTTTGCACCCGTTAAAACCGAAATGCGGAAATAGCTCAGTTGGTAGAGCACAACCTTGCCAAGGTTGGGGTCGCGAGTTCGAGCCTCGTTTTCCGCTCTCTTCCTTGAGGATGCTCGAATGGTGGAATCGGTAGACACGAGGGACTTAAAATCCCTTGGCCATTGCGGCTGTGCGGGTTCAAGTCCCGCTTCGAGTACAAAGAAAAATCGCAAGTGATTAATTATTAGCCGCTTGCGATTTTTCTTTTCTAAAAATGCACCACATTGTTTCTCTGCAATTTTATATCCTAAAGACATTTTTACCTTTTCTTTCTTCTATATGCATGCCATTTCTCTGCACTCAAGTAAGAACAAATAATTCTAGAAGAATATAATTGAAACTGTTTGTTTCACTCTAGAGTATAACAAGAAGAAAAAAATAATTTTACTCCTTCATTAGCGTAATGCCACTTCAAAATCAAGCGCATGGAGTTCCGCAAGTGAGTTCTACCCATTCCAATTATTGTACTCATAATGCGTATATTATATTCTGCCGAGTAATATACTTTTTGCCCACATTCGGTAGAATATAAGACACATCCCACTCTTCCGTTCTTTCTTAAATGGGGTTAAGTCAGTTGTCCACTTTTCAACATTCGTCCCAGATGAGTAGCTTTACCGATAGGCAGCTTATCTTTTGTCTTATGGCATGTCTGCATTTCATATAAACCTCATTTTTTTGCAACATTTATGAAATGTATTCCCGATACTTTTGCAATGTCAAATTTAAACGTGAAAAAGAAAATGAAGACAATTTTTAAGGCAGCCTTATTACTACTGCTAATGAGCGAAATCGTTTGTTCTGCTCAAGCCGAAGAAAAAGTTCCAAAACCCAAAAGCGGAACCATTAGTGGACGAGTAATCGACAATGTACAGCAAACTTTGCCTGGAGCTTCTATTTATATTGAGAAGTTGCAGACAGGAGTTATCAGTGACATTAATGGTTTTTACTCATTGTCTAATCTGGACCCTGGTGAGTATATTGTTAAAGTGACCTATGTGGGTTATGAATCTATAGAAATGAAACTGACAGTACCTGAAGGAAAGACCTTGGAATATGATATTGTAATGAACGAAGGTGTTGAGCTTCAACAAGTAGAAGTAAAAGGAGCCTTCCAAGGACAAAAACGGGCGGTGAATATGCAGAAGAATGCAATGGGAGTAAAAAATGTAGTATCTGCCGATCAAGTAGGAAAGTTCCCGGATTCCAATATCGGTGATGCCCTTAAGCGTATCAATGGAATCAATGTACAATATGATATGGGTGAGGCTCGCTTCGGTCAGGTAAGAGGTACAAGTGCAGACCTGACTTCTGTAACAGTAAATGGAAACCGTATACCTTCGGCCGAAGGAGATACGCGTAACGTACAGCTCGACTTGATACCTGCCGACATGGTACAAACCATCGAAGTGAGTAAAGTGGTAACCAGTGATATGGATGGCGATGCCATCGGAGGAGCTATTAACCTTGTAACTAAAAATACACCTTATAAAAGAGTGCTGAATGCAACAGCGGGGAGCGGATACAACTGGGTAGCCGACAAGATGCAACTCAACTTGGGCTTGACGTATGGTGACCGCTATTTAGATGAAAAATTAGGTGTAATGTTGGCAGCAAGCTATCAGAATGCCCCAGGTGGAGCAGACAATGTAGAATTTGAATACGATGTGGACGATGATGGAAAAGTTTATCTTGACAAAGCCGAAATGCGTCAGTATTATGTCACCCGTGAACGCCAAAGTTATTCGTTGGGTACCGACTATCAGTTCAATGCCAATAACAAGATTTCATTCAAAGGAATGTACAACCGACGGAGCGATTGGGAAAACCGTTATCGCATCACATACAAGAAACTTAATGATGCCCCTTCCAAGCAATCTATTGTATTGCAGACCAAGGGTGGTGCGAACGATAACCGAGATGCCCGTTTGGAGTTGCAGCAAACGATGGATTTCACCCTCGATGGGGAACATTCTTTCGGGCGATTGAACATGGATTGGGCTGGTTCCTATTCACGAGCAACCGAAGACCGTCCAGACGAACGTTACTTCGGGGTAACGATGAAAGGAAAGAAGAATGAAGACTACTTCAGAGATTTGCAATTCGTGAATGCCGGTGGTCGCAATCCATATCCTAATAAAAGCATCGGGCAATTGAGTGCATACGGTTGGAGTATTGACGAACTGACCAATTCAGATCAAGAAATCAGTGAAAATGAATGGAAATTCCGTTTGAACTTTGAACTCCCTCTTAATCAAGGCCTCTACGCCAACAAGCTTCGTTTTGGTGCCAAATATGCCGATAAGTCGAAAGAAAAGGAAGTACATTGTTTTGATTATATCGAACCATACGAAGAAATGTATGATGAGGCTTGGATGAACCAACTGAACGGACAAATTCGTAGCGGATTCATGCCTGAGGGGAATTATCCGACAAATACTTCTTTTATAACAAAAGAATATTTGGGAAGTTTGACAATGAATCCTACACAAGCAGGTGCATACGAACTTTATGAAGAGGCATCGGGCAACTACAAGGCCAGCGAAAAGATAACCAGTGCCTATTTGCGTTTCGACCAGCAGCTGGGTCGCAAGCTTGACATGGTGTTTGGTCTTCGCATGGAGCATACATCACTGAACTATAGCGGATTCAACTGGATAGTAGATGACTTGGAAGACGAACAAGGACGATTGGTAGCTACTGGTGAAAAGAAGAATGATTATACCAACTGGTTGCCGAGTATCTTGATGAAGTACAACGTCACCGACGATATGAAGTTTCGTGCTTCGTTTACCAAGACTATATCACGTCCTAAGTATTCTGCACTTGTACCTTGTATCCACTACAACATTGCTGAAGAAGAGGCAAGTTTTGGTAATGCTAATTTGAAGCCGACCACTTCCTATAATTTCGACCTTAGCGGCGAATACTATTTCGAGAGGGTGGGATTGGTGAGCTTTGGTTTCTTCTACAAGAATGTGAAGGATGTCATTGCAGAAGAAAAATGGAAATCAACCAACGACCCCAATATCCCGGCAGGTCTCTTAAACGAAGATGGAGAACCTGTGAAATATGAAATAACTAAGCCCATCAATGCATATGATGCCGACCTCTTCGGCTTGGAATTCGCCTATCAGCGTGACTTCGGTTTCATCTCCTCGGCTTTGAAGTGCATCGGTTTCTATGGTACTTATACCTATACGCATAGTTCGACCAAGAATCACCAATTCGAGCATCGCACGATAGACGAAGGAGAGGAAATCAAGATGACCGGTTCACCGGAACACACTGCTAATGCTTCACTATATTTTGAAAAGAAAGGATTGAATGTAAGATTGTCCTATAACTTTGCCTCTGAGTTTGTGGATGAGTTTGGTACCGTAGCTGCCCTCGACCGGTATTATGACAAAGTGAACTATCTGGATGCAAATGCCAGCTATACCTTTGGCAACAAGTTCAAGACCACTTTCTATGTGGAAGCCAACAACTTGCTTAACCAACCCTTACGCTATTATCAAGGGACGGAGGATAGAACTATGCAAGAAGAATATTATGGCATACGTTTGAATGCCGGAGTAAAGATTAACTTTTAAAATAACGGAACAATGAAAAGAATGACAACATTGGCAATCCTGTTGATTGCAACTATTACCTCTTTTGCCCAAACTCCCGAACAATGGGCTAACTTAAAGAAAGAAGTCAACTTCTTCCTTGCCAACGACCTTGGTCGAAACGGATATTATGACCAGAAGCCCATCGCTGAATTGATGGGAACGATGGCTGAAGAAATTGGCCCGGAATGTGTCATTGCTGCTGGTGATGTACATCATTTCGATGGGGTACAAAGCGTAGACGACCCTCTATGGATGACAAATTATGAACTCATATATAGTCATCCGGAATTGATGATTGATTGGCTCCCAATTCTGGGAAACCATGAATATCGTGGAAACACTCAGGCTGTTTTGGATTATTCTAATAAAAGTCGGCGTTGGAATATGCCGGCAAGATATTATACAAAAGTTTATGAAGAAGATGACATTACCGTACGTTTCGTTATGGTGGACACTACTCCTTTGATGAGCAAGTATAGAGAAGAAAATGAAAAATATCCAGATGCTTGCAAACAGGACAATGCAAAGCAATTGGCTTGGGTAGATTCTGTGCTGACTTCTGCTAAAGAAGATTGGGTGATTGTAGTTGGACATCATCCCATCTATGCTGATACTCCGAAAGATTCAAGTGAACGTATGGATATGCAAAATGCATTGGGAAAGATACTGGCTGAACATAAACAGGTTGCAATGTATATATGCGGTCATATTCATAATTTCCAGCATCTTCAAATTAAAGGAAGTTCCATAGATTATGTAGTAAACTCTTCTGCATCATTGAGTCGTAAGGTAATGCCTTTGGAAAGTACTGTTTATTGCAGTCCTGAACCGGGATTTTCTATCATTACGGCGGATCAAAAAGAGCTCTGTTTGCACATGATAGACAAGAAAGGGAATATATTGTATTCTGTGAAGCGGACAAAATAGATTAAAGGTTGAAAACATTATTTCCATTAAGCTATAAATAGTTGTATACGCTCTTGCCTGAAGTGATTTCATGCAAGAGCGTTCTTATAATATTAATTTATCAGTTTTGAAATGATTTTGAAACAATTTATCCGTTCTTTTGCAACGTAATTTTTAGACAGCAAAATATGAAAAAGATTTTTCAGTCAGTAATGACATTGGTCATTGCAATTGCAATGGTATCGTGTGGTGGTAATTCTAACAAGGATTGTCGTAAGGCGCAGGAACTTTCAGGTGCAGGTGCTACCTTTCCGCTTCCTTTCTATAATGTAATATTCGAACAGTTTGGCCAAGTCTACGGTGACCAAGTAGCATACGGTGGTATCGGCTCGGGCGGTGGCGTACGTAATCTGCGTGACAAGATTGTCGATTTTGCAGGTAGCGATGCTTATCTTTCGGAGAAGGAAATGGCTGATATGCCTGCCGTAATTCATATTCCTACTTGTATGGGCGCTGTA
Source organism: uncultured Phocaeicola sp. (assembly GCA_964545265.1). GTDB lineage: Bacteria > Bacteroidota > Bacteroidia > Bacteroidales > Bacteroidaceae > Phocaeicola. The sequence continues at coordinate 1,229 of CAZJFI010000012.1, read as the reverse complement.
GTTGTAGCCTACAACCTCGATGGCATAGATGAATTGAAACTTACCGGCGAACTTGTTGCTGATATTTTTGCAGGAGAAGTGAAAATGTGGAACGATGCTCGTTTGGTAGAGTTGAATCCGGATGCAAAACTTCCAAATGAACCTATCATTCCTGTATATCGCTCAGACGGTTCGGGTACAACATTCGTATTCACCGATTATCTGACGAAGGTAAGTCTTATGTGGGCAAGCAAATACGGTGCAGGCAAATCTGTAAATTTCCCATCGGGACAGGCTGCTAAGGGTAATCCAGGTGTAGCAGGCGTAATTAAGCAGACAAAGAATACAATTGGCTATGTAGGTTCTGAATATGCTTTTGCACAAAAGATTCCTTATGCATTCGTTCGAAATCAAAAAGGAGAGTATATTTTGCCATCATCGGCTACTATCTCGGCTGCGGCATCGGGTGAAATACCTACAGATACCCGCACCTCTATCACAAATGCGGATGCATACGGTGCTTATCCTATTTCAACCTTTACTTGGATGATTATCTACAAGGAACAGAATTACGCCGGCCGAAGCAAGGAACAGGCTGTTGCCACAATCGATTTATTGAAATACATTCTTTCGGATGAGGCACAACACATTACATCAGAGGTGCATTATGCACCACTTCCTGCTAAGGCCAAGGAGTTGAGTATAGCCAATTTGAAAACCGTTACTTATGACGGGGGTTCAATCATGCAATAACAAAGTGCTATGAACGATAAAATTTATAAAGTCCTATTGTTCGCGGTAGCATTGATTATGCCGATAGTGTGCGGGGGTGTAGTGTATGCCCTCGTCACTGACGCATACGATGCTTTCGAGTATTTTGGATTTTTCAAGTTTCTAACTTCCTCGGAATGGAATTATACCGATGGCGCTGAGCAGTATGGTGCTTTGCCATTTATTACAGGTACACTGATGACAACCTTGTTGGCTCTTGTGTTCTGTATTCCTTTCTCCTTACCCGTTGCATTGTTCGTTGGCGAGTATTTCAAAGGAACACGTATTGCCTCCCTATTGAGTACTGTAACAGATTTGTTGGCGGGTATTCCTTCAATTATTTATGGCTTGTGGGGTTTTTATACCTTGCGCCCCCTCATAATGGCTTTCAATATTTCACCACAGGGCTCAGGTATTCTTACAGCTTCATTGGTGTTGGCGATTATGATTGTACCTTATGCCGCTTCGCTGAGTGCCGA
>CAZJFI010000011.1:0-19862 GCA_964545265.1 uncultured Phocaeicola sp. | reverse complement strand
GTTATTTTTATCATTTCACTTAATAGGTTAGACCTTGCAAATTTAGAAGAAATTTCCGAGTTTCTTGTCCGAATCAAACGAAATAATATACCTTTGCAAAGAAAAAGATAAAATAGTATGAGAAGTTTTGCATCCGACAATAATTCGAGTGTACATCCCAAGGTAATGGAGGCGCTGATGAAGGCCAACGAAGGTCATGCCGTGGGTTATGGCGATGATCCATGGACCATAGAGGCTACGGAAATGGTAAAGAAACAGTTTGCACGCTCTTGCGAGGCGTTGTTTGTGTTTAATGGAACAGGCAGCAACACCATGGCGCTGCAGATGATGACCCGTCCGTACCACATTATTTTTTGTGCCGAAACGGGCCACATAGCTGTAGACGAGTGTGGTGCACCCGGGAAAGCCACCGGATGCTTCATGCGTACAGTCCCTACTCCCGACGGTAAACTTACCCCCGCGCTTCTGGAGCCTTATATGATAAACTTTGGAGTAGAACATCATTCACAGCCGGGAGCCATCTACATCAGCCAATGTACAGAACTGGGTACCATCTACAAGCCCGAAGAGGTGCGTGCACTTTGTGACTTTGCCCATGCACATGGCTTGTCGGTGCACATGGATGGAGCGCGAATCTCGAATGCTGCTGCGGCCCTGAACCTTTCGCTGGACGAGGTGTCGGGCGCTTGTGGGGTGGATACGCTTACCTTGGGCGGAACCAAGAACGGTTTGATGGGAGCGGAGTGCGTGGTGATTTTCAACCCCGATTTGGTGAAGGAAGCCCGTTATGCCCGCAAGCAATCCTGCCAGTTGGCCAGCAAGATGCGTTATGTCTCTACCCAGTTCACTGCTTTCCTGACCGATAACTTGTGGCTGGACTGTGCCCGTCATGCCAATGCCATGGCCATAAAACTTTACGAAGCCTTGAAGGAAATGCCCGATGTGACCTTTACCCAAGCCATGGAAAGCAACCAGCTTTTCTTTATCATGCCCAAGGAGAAGGAAGAAAAGCTGCATGAATATACCTATTTTTATTATTGGAACGAAGCCATCGGCGAAATGCGTCTGGTCACTTCGTGGGATACCACTGAGGAGGATGTGGATGGATTGATAGCGTATATCAGACAATTATAAGCATCGCTATATTTTTTAGGCACGGATTATACGGACTAAGTGTAATCCGTGCCTAAATTTATTTATCAGAAGCTCAAGGCTGTATCGCTCAGCAGTTGGTATACTCCGCTGACAATGCCCAAAAGTACGATGCCGGCTACACAAAGCATGAGGCTGGCACGCATGGCCATACCGCAATGGAACTGTGCAATGGGCTGTTCGTTGGGCGAGATGAACATGGCCTTTACAATCAGCAAGTAATAGTAAAGGGAGATGATAGTGTTCACCAAAGCGATAAAGACAATGAGGTGATAGCCACTATGGAAGGCTGCAGCAAAGATGAAGAATTTGCTGAAGAACCCGGCAAACGGAGGAATACCAGCCAAGGAGAACAAGGCCAAGGTCATGACCATGGTGAGCTTGGGATTGGTCTGATAAAGTCCGTTATAGTCGGTACGTTCCACCTTACCATGGGTGTGCTGTTCAATGGCATTGATGACACCGAATACGGCCAAATTGGCTACGATATAAACCACCATGTAATATACCAACGAAGCCATACCTTGTGGCGTACCGGCAAGAACGGCCAACATGATGTAACCGGCTTGGGAGATACTACTGAATGCCATGAAGCGCTTCAGATGGCTCTGACGGATGGCAAAAAGGTTGGCAAGAGTGATGGTGATGACAATAACTACACTCAGCATCTTGCTCCATTCTTCTACCATGGGCCCGAATACCTTGACCAGGATAACCATCGCAGTGAAAGCGGCGGCTCCTTTGGAAATAACGGAAAGATAGGCGGTTACTGAAGTTGGAGCACCCTGGTAGGTATCGGCTGTCCATAAATGGAAGGGTACCAAGCTGATCTTGAAGGCAAGGCCCGAGAAGAAGAATACCAATGACAGGATTTGTAAGGGGCTACCATCGAGTAAGGCCGGTACATCGGTAAAATAAAGGGTGCCGATGGTTCCGTACAGCATGGATACACCATACAGCATAATACCACTTGAGAACAGGGCCGAGAGGATGAACTTGGCTCCGGCTTCGGCGCTATGACCTTTGTACTTGTCGAAGGTTACCAGACAAGCCATGGGCACAGTGGCCAGTTCCAAACCGAGGAAGAACAACAGGAAGTGTCCGGCACTCATCATGAAATACATACCGATCAGTGTACTGAGTGTCAGCAAGTAGAACTCGCCCATCTTATGACGGGTGTCCGAACGGCGCAACCAATGGGTACTTTGCATAAATACTAAAATGGTACCCAACGTAAGGATGCTCTTCATAACCGAAGCTATGGGGGTGGAATGGTACATGCCACCAAAGAGTGTCACCTCGGTGGGATAGAGATTGGCCAGGAGTTGACAAACCAAAAGTATGCACGATGCAGGGCGCAACCAATGACGGAGGCGGGCAGGTAGGAACAAGTCCAGTACGAACATGAGCAGGAATACGGCAATGAGGCTCAGTTCCTGGTGCATTTGTAAAACAGATATATAATTCATAATGGTTATTTTATCAAAGAACTTACAATAGGTTCAACACTTTCACTGATCAGGTTGCTCATCCAGAAAGGAGCAAGGCCCAAACCGGCTACACAAGCAATCAGGCAGATAACCGCGAAACGCTCATCCCAAGTAGCATCGGTCAGCTTCAAATGGTCGGGGTTCTGTACGCCACCATAAAGAATCTTGCCCACGGTACGGAGAATGTATACGGCTGTTACTACAATACTGGTAGTGGCTACAATGGTACATACTCTATGGAAGGTGTCATCGTTCTGGAAAGAACCTACAAAGACGGTCATTTCGGCCACAAAACCACTCAATCCCGGCAAACCGAGGTTGGCCAAACCGGCAATGACATAGCCTACGGCCAAGAACGGCATAATCTTCATCAAACCACCCATCATGCGGATGTCGCGAGTGTGGGTACGTCCGTAAATCATACCGATAAGGGCAAAGAACAAGGCAGTCATCAACCCGTGCGAAAGCATTTGCAGGATGGCGCCGGTGCAAGAGGTGCGAGTCATCATGAGCAAGGCAAAGAGTACAAGGCCACAATGCGATACCGATGAATAGGCATTGATGTATTTCAAGTCGGTCTGTACCACGGCGCTGAAGGCACCATATACTACAGAAATGGTTGTCAGAACCAGGAACAAGTCGCCCCAGATAGCAGCTCCTTCGGGCATCAGATACATGGCAACACGGAAACAACCATAACCACCGAGTTTCATCAGTACACCGGCATGGAGCATGGATACGGCGGTTGGCGCTGAAGCATGACCGTCGGGGCTCCATGTGTGGAATGGGAACAATGCGCCGAGCACGCCGAATCCCAAGAAGATAAGCGGGAAGAACAAGCGTTGTACCTCGGTTGGGATATGCAATTGGGCTATTTCCAAGAGATTCATGGTTTCACCACCGGCACCATAGAAGATACCCAAGATTCCAATCAGCAAGAAAGCCGAACCACCCATCAGCATCAGGGTCAGTTTCATGGCTGCATATTCTTTCTTTCCGCTGCCCCATACACCAATGAGCAGATACATGGGGATTAGAGCCACTTCGTAGAACATGAACATGGTGAACAAGTCGATGGAAATGAAGAAGCCAAATACCCCGGCACTGAGCAAGGTGAACCACAAGAAGTATTCCTTGGTCATGGGCTTGAGCTGCCAGGAGGCAAAGGTTCCGGTGAATACGATGATGGAACTGAGCAATAGCATGGCAACAGATATGCCATCTACTCCTACAGAATAGCAGATATGTAATGGAGCATACCATACAGTGGATGCTGTATAGAGCATTTCTGCCGTTGCTCCTGATTGACGGAGGGCAAGGTAGTCAATGGTCAGATAGACGGCTAAGGCAAGTAACAATGAAGAACCTACCACCATGACTCCACGCACTTGGTTAATGTTGCGTGCAGCCCAAAGTGCACCTAACATCAACAAAGGTATGATGACGAAAAAACTAAGTATATTCATAATCGTTCTTTATAACAATAATAATAAGGTTAACGCTATGGAGCCTGCCAGGAACCAAATGGCGTATTGTTGTACATGACCACTTTGCATGTCTTGTATATCTTCGGCCGCTGCGTGAGTTCCCCAAGCAGTGAAGTTGAAGAACTGGTCAATGACGTGGCGGTCCCACCAGGCCAAAGGTGTACTGATGCAACGGAAAATGATTTTCTTGGTTACGAACAGCCAAGCCTCGTCCATGTAGAAACGACGATAGGCAGCGGTATGTAGTGTCTTGAACTTCTTTTCCAGCATATCGGCAAACGGTTGCTGTGGACGCATGTACATCCAAGTGGCCAAACCGATAGCAAGGAGGGCAATGACAATGCTGGTGATGGCTACCTGCATATCCAAATGTATGTGGTAGCTTTGTCCGTTACTGCTGATGAACTCTCCAAACGGAATGAATCCGGATACACAAGTGACGATGGCCAAGAAAATCAATGGGAAAGTCATGGCCAATGGAGATTCGTGTGGCGTGTGCTTGCCATGGTGACCATCGCTTGATGAAACACGCGAGGCCGGCTCGGCTCCCCAGAAGATACCGAAATAAAGGCGGAACATATAGAATGCTGTCATGGCAGCAATACCCGTCATGACCCAACCCATAATAGGACTGAATTGGAAGCAGGCAGTCAAGATCTCGTCCTTTGAGAAGAAACCGGAGAATGGAGGGATACCTGCAATGGCCAAACAAGCTATCAGGAATGTGATGTGGGTAATAGGCATGTATTTACGCAGACCGCCCATGGCACTCATTTCATTGCTGTGTACAGCGTGGATAATGCTGCCGGCACCCAAGAACAACAAGGCCTTGAACATGGCATGAGTGAACAAGTGGAACATGCCTGACATGTAACCCAAACCGCCATGATGAGGGTCGGCTGAAGTACAAACACCCAAAGCTACCATCATGAAACCGATTTGTGAAATGGTAGAAAAAGCCAATACGCGTTTGATGTCACTCTGTACGCAAGCTACGCCGGCTGCATAGAAAGCTGTTACGGCTCCTACTATTGCGATGACGGGGAGGACATCGGGAGCATAACCGATGAAGATGGGGAACATGCGTGCTACCAAGTAAACACCGGCAACCACCATCGTCGCAGCATGGATCAAGGCTGAAACAGGAGTAGGACCTTCCATGGCATCGGGCAACCAGATGTGTAATGGGAACATGGCACTTTTACCTGCACCCCCAACAAACATCAAACCGAGAGCCAATGGTATCATGGCACCGGCTGCTACCAATGCTCCTGTAGCAGGAGTGAAGGAGAAGGTTCCGGCGTAATAACCATAAATAAGAATGCCTATCAAGAAGAAGAGGTCGGCAAATCGGGTGACGATGAATGCCTTCTTGCTGGCAGCAACCGCTTCGGGCTTGGTGTAATAGAAACCAATGAGCAAGAATGAACTGACACCCACCAGTTCCCAGAAGACATACATCTGGAAAATATTGGTAGCCACTACCAAACCCAACATAGAGAGGGTAAAGAGTGACAAGAATGCATAATAGCGTTGGAACCCTTTCTCGCCTTTCATATAACCGAAAGAGTAAAGGTGTACCATGAGACTGACTGTGCTGATGACTACGAGCATCATGACCGAAATGGGGTCAAGTAAAATCCCCATGCCGATGTTCAATGAATCGGTTAAAGGAAGCCACTCAAAGTTAAAGGGTATAAGCGTTTGAAAAACCCCTTCACTGGTTCGCTCGGCCGTAAAGTATTCCCATGCGGTAAGGTATGATAATACGGTTACTCCCAATAGTGAAGCTGTTCCGATTATGCCTGCTACCTTATGCTTCATGCGCATGCCGGCCAATCCTAAGATGAGAAAACTTAGGAAAGGTAAAATAAGGATGAGTAATGTATAGTCCATAATTAATTCTTCATTTCATTGAGGTTCTTTACTTGAATGTTCCGTATGTTGCGGTAGATGTTGATGATGATGGCAATGGCCACCGCTGTTTCGGCTGCACTCACCCCGATAGCGAACAATGAGAAGAAGAACCCTTCGAGTTGTCCTGGGAAGAGGAAACGGTTAAATACGGCAAAGTTGATGTCTACCGAGTTCAGAATCAGCTCTACACTGATTAGCATGGCAAGCAGGTTTCGACGGGTGAAGAACCCATAAATGCCTACAAACATCATAAAGGTGGAAACCACCAGATAATATTCCATTGGTACCATAGTTGTTTATCTTTTACGTGCAATCATAATTCCGCCCACGATACAAGCCAGCAACAAGATGCTGATCACTTCGAAAGGCAATACATATTGATACTTGTCCATTCCCATCAGTGTGTGGCCGATGGTACGTACGTCCAATTCCCCATCTGCAAACTTTGAGGGGAGATATTCATGCTTCAGCATGACGAACAGACAGATAGCTAACCCTGCTAAAGTAGAGATTAACCCTGCTATCATCTTTCCGCTCTTAAGTGGCTCTGCCTTGTCGCCTTGGCTGGAGGTAAGCAGGATACTGAATACATACAATACGGTGATACCACCGGCATAAATAAGCAATTGTACGGCTCCAAGGAAGGAGTAGTGTAATTGGAAGTAGATGCCGGCTGTTCCGAAAAGGACAAAGAGCAGGTAAGTGGCTGCACGTAGGATACGTGAGGTAGTTACCGCCAATACCGAGCAGATACCAATAAACAGAGCCAGCACGATGAATACAATAAAATTCAGTGTCATATCTTTATTTTTTATTGAGGGTTAATACCAGTGTGCTACGGTCGAATACGGCATTCTCAAATTCAGTGGAAAATTCGATGGCATGGTGGGGACAGGCATTTACACATAGTTGGCAGAACATGCATGCGCCCAAATCGTATTCGTACTTCACTAATTTCTTTTTCTTCTTACCCGTTTCTTCATCTGTAATGGTTTCGCTGGTAAGGTGGATGGTATCGTTGGGACAAGCCATTTGGCAGAGTCCGCAGGCAATACACTTGTGGTTGCCTTCCGCATCGGATGGCATGATCAGTTTCCCACGGAAACGGGGGGATATCTCTAATGTATCACGGTTCTCGGGATATTGTTCGGTCACTTTCTTGGTGAAAAATTCACGTCCAGTGATTTTCATCCCTGTCAGTAGGGTATAGATGCCATGCATCAGTCCTCCTAAATATGATCGTTTCTCTTTCATAGATTAAAAGTGCAAGTCAAATACAACAATAATTACCATTAGCAATAGGTTGAACAATCCTATGGGTACCAAGTATTTCCATTCTAATGTAAGAATCTGGTCGATACGCAGACGAGGGAAAGTCCACTTGAACCACATGAGTAGCCATACCACAAAGAATGCTTTTCCGAAGAACCATACAAATCCGGGAATGTAGTCCATTACGGTATTGAAACCATCCCAACCAACAATGTGTAATGGCATCCAACCTCCTAAGAAGATAGTGGCGGCTACCCCTGCAATGATGAAAAGGTTTACAAATTCGGCTACATAGAACAATCCGAAATGCATACCTGAGTATTCGGTATGATAACCGGCAGTCAATTCACTTTCAGCTTCGGGTAAGTCGAACGGACCACGGTTTACTTCTGCATTACCGGCTATCAAATAAATGACGAAGGCTATGAAAGCCGGGATATGTCCCTTGAAGAGGAACCAACCGTCGGCCTGACGTTCTACAATTTGAGAGAACTGCATGGTGTCGGTCAGTACAATGATGGTCAATAGACTGAGCCCCACTGACAATTCATAACTAATCATCTGGGCACCACTACGCATGGCGCCGATGAGCGAATACTTGTTGTTTGAGCTCCAACCGGCCAATAGAATACCTACTACCCCAATACTTGAGGCTGCCATCAGGAAGAAAATACCTACGTTGAAATCGAGTACTTCCATACCTTTACTGAAAGGCAGGCAACTGAATGCCATGATGGAAGCCAATATGACGATGTAGGGTGCTAAATTATAAAGGAATCTGTCCGAGTGGCGGATGGCAATAATCTCCTTGATCAACATCTTGAACACATCGGCAAACACTTGGATGGTTCCCCATGGACCTACGCGCATAGGGCCTAAACGGCATTGGAAGGCAGCACAGACCTTACGTTCCATGAAAATCATGATGATGGCAATAATGGCATAAGCCAAGAGGATGCAGACCCCTATTGCCAGACATTCAATGAATACAGCTACGTCTTCCGGCAAGAAAGAGGTGAGCAAGTGATGTATCCATTGGGTTACTATACTAAAATCAAACATAAACTTTCTATTTTTATCTGTCAATATCAGGTACTACATAATCTACGGTACCGCCAATGGCGATAAGGTCGGCAATCTTGGCACCTCGGCAAACGGTTTCCATGATGGAAACGAGTGGCAAACCAGTTGAACGGAACTTCAAGCGATAAGGGTATTTGTCGCCACGGCTTTCCAAAAATACACCAAATTCACCACGGCTACCTTCAACAGCTGCATAGTAACTTCCTTCGGGTACCTTGATGATGGCTTTCGTCTTTTCCTGGAAAGGACCTTCGGGTATGTTGTCAATCAGTTGCTCGATGATGTTCATACTTTCAACGATTTCTTCCATACGTACCATATAGCGGGCGAAACAGTCACCCTCTGTACGGACAATTTCCTTGAAGTCTACTTTGCCATACATGGCATAGGGATGACGCTTGCGTACATCGCATGCCCATCCGCTGGCACGGCCTGTACCTCCGGTAGCGCCAAAAGAGATGGCATCTTCACGACTGAGTATACCTACTCCATCCAAACGGCCATGAGCGATAACATTACCAGTAAATACTTCGTGGTATTCTTTCAGTGTTGGACGCAGCCAGGCGATGAATTCCTTTACTTTCTTTACAAAGTCAGGTGCAATATCGTATTGGACACCACCTATTGTATTGTAATTCTGAATCAAACGTCCGCCTGTGGTTGCTTCGAAGATATCGAGAATCTTTTCGCGGTCACGGAAACCATAGAAGAAGGCAGTAAGTGCACCCAAGTCCATGCAAAGACAAGAGAAGAACAATAAGTGCGAGTCAATACGTTGCAATTCATCCATAATGGTACGGATGTATTGTACACGGTCGCTGACTTGAATGCCCATTGCATTTTCGATGCACATACATAATGCGTGGCGGTTATGGTGTGCAGCCAGGTAATCCAAACGGTCGGTCAAAGCCAATGTTTGTGGATAAGTAAGGCTTTCGCACATCTTTTCAATCCCACGATGGATGTATCCGCAATGCACGTCCAGCTTCTTGATGATTTCTCCTTCGAGTGACACACGGAAACGGAGTACCCCATGGGTAGCAGGGTGCTGCGGACCAATATTAATAATGTATTCGTCTTCGTCGAACAACACGTCACGTTTTTCTATCACGCTTCCATCGGGCAACTCTTCAAAACGGTGGGTTACATCGTCGGGTTCTTCGTTGGTCATACGGAGTGGGTTGAGGCTCTCATCATAATCCTTACGGAAGGGATGGCCTATCCAATCTTCGCGAAGATACAGACGGCGCATGTCCGGATGACCAATGAAATGGATGCCGAAGTAATCGTATGCTTCGCGTTCATTAAATTCGGCTGCTTTCCAGATATCACATACAGATGGAAGTTCGGGATTCTCGCGGTTAGTAGTGGATGTCCGTACCACTTTGTTGTCCCCTGTGGCAGTATTTTCCAAATGATAGACTACCCCCAATCCTTCATCGCCCCAGTCCATACCGGTAAGAGAGCGTAAGAAATCATAGCCTGCTTTGCGAAGCTCGGCTAATTCCTGATGTATCTTTTCGGGTTCTATTGTTATCATAATCATTGTTCTTTTTCAGGTTTTTCTTCTTTTCGGTTTACTCCTCCAAAGAATTTCTCCAGTTTTACTTTTCGTTGCAATTGCATCATACCATAGAGCAATGCTTCTGGTCGTGGAGGGCATCCTGGGATATATACATCTACAGGTAGAATCTTGTCCACACCGTTAATTACGTGATAAGATTTCTTGAACGGGCCTCCGCTGATGGCGCATCCGCCTACGGCCACTACATATTTGGGGTCGGCCATTTGGTCGTACAAACGTTTCAATACGGGAGCCATCTTGTGGGTGATGGTGCCTGCCACCATGATCATATCCGCCTGACGGGGACTGGCGCGAGTCACTTCGAACCCAAAGCGGGCAAAGTCATAACGTGCGGCTCCCACCGCCATAAACTCGATACCACAACAGCTGGTAGCAAAGGTAAGTGGCCACAAACTGTTGCTTCTTCCCCAGTTGATAAGGTCGTCCAAACAGCCCATCCATACTTTGGCGCCATTGGCATTAAGCTCTTTGACCATATCTTCCAGATACTCATTATTCTTGAAATCCTCATATGGAATTGATTTGATGACTGGTTTCTTTATTTCCATTCCAATGCTCCTTTCCGCCAAGCATACGCCAAGCCTAATACTAAAATGACCAAAAAGAACAGGATGCTTACAAGACCATATACACCAAGGTCCTGTACAACTACTGCCCACGGAAAGAGGAATACTGTTTCTACGTCGAACATCAAGAACAAGATGGCAAACAGATAGTAGCCCACCTTGAATTGCATCCACGATTTTCCTCGCGTGGGGATACCACATTCATACGCTTCTCCTTTCTGTGCGTTGAAGGAACGTGGCGAAATGGCATTGGCTATACCCAATGCAACTGCTACAAGTGCTATTGCCGTCAGAATTACGACAATCAATAAGGTTAAATACATATTTGGATATAATTTATAATTAACATAACAAGAACTACCTCATATACAACGTTATGTATATGGGGCTATTGTTTTTCTCTAAATGAGAGCCGATGAAATGTTTAAATGATAATCCGCTCCAGCGTGTAGATATAATAATCTATGGCATGAAGACAATGTTGAGGCGGAAGATGAAGAAAACCATGAGTATGGGTGAAATGTGCATCCAAACGTCCGGGCGCTTCGGAAGATAACATGCCTTTGAACTTATTGGACGAAGATGCTGATTTGAAAAGAGCGTGTATGGGAGTCGCTACTTGCCCTATGTAAAGATGCTCAATGGTTTCGGATGCAGCCGGTATCTGTGCGCGGATACATTCGGAATACGACTCTTGAGACCTAATCTCCGGAAGATTCGCATCATCTTGCCTATTTGCTAAAGTAAAAGCGCAAACCAGCAAAAGTATTGAACAGATGTTTTTTATTAGTGCAGACATTCCCTCTTTCTTTTGAGGGTGCAAAGTTAGCCATTTATTTTTTAATAAGACAATAAAACATGTCTATTAAAGTGCTAAAATTGCTCTTTCTTCTAATTATAATGCCTCAAATTAATATTTTGTGGGGAATTGTTATCGTTTTCTCCAGAATCCAGGGGTAAAGAGCAAAAGTACGGTGAAGAGTTCCAGACGACCGATGAGCATGTATAATGTGCTTAACCATTTGGCTGCATCGGGCAGGGCATCCCAAGAAAAGGCGGGACCACACATACCAATACCCGGTCCAACATTGGCCAAACTGGAAATGACCACGCTGTAGGCATCGTCGAAATCGAGCCCGATAACCATCATGGTGAACCATCCTACAAAGACCAGTAACAAGAATACAACGATGAAGGACAATACGGTAGACTTGGTAGTAGATGATACCACGGTCCCGTTTACCCGTATAGGAAGAATGGCATTGGGGTGGATGATATGCTTGAATTCGTTCTTGGCCATTCTGACCATGATAACCGAACGGATACATTTGATACCTCCTGATGTAGAGCCCGCGCAGGCTCCACAATAAGTAATGACGGTAGTGAGCATCCACAAGGGAGGAGCCCATTGCATATAGTCGGCTGTGATGAATCCGCAAGTGGTTTGTAGGGATACCACCAGGAACGAAGCCTTACGGAAGGCTTCTTCAATTCCGATGGAGGAGGATAACCACAAGCCTATGGTAATGAGTGTGGTGAAAAACAATACCGTACTGATGTACCATTTTAATTCTGTATCTTGAAGCAACTTTTTGATTCTTCCTTTCAAAAACAATAGATATAATAAGGAGAAATTGATGCCCGACAAGAACATGAATCCCAGAATTACATATTCAATGGAGGTGGAATGGAATGCTGCAATACTGCCCTGCTTGGTCGAGAACCCGCCTGTGGCAGTGGTACTCATGGCGTGACAAACACTATCGAACAAGCTCATGCCACAAGCCGATAAGGATAGGGTTGCAGCTATTGTCAAGCCGATATAGATGGCCCAAATCCATTTGGCAGTTACACTGATGCGCGGACTTACCTTGTCGAGCTTGGGGCCGGTGGCCTCGGCTGCAAAGAGCTGGACACCTCCTACACCAAAGATGGGGAGGATGGCGATGGTAAAGATGACAATTCCCATGCCTCCAATCCAATTGGTAAGACTCCGCCAGAATAAAAGGGCGTGAGGCAGTGATTCTATATTGTTTAGAATGCTGGCGCCCGTAGTGGTGAAGCCCGACATGGTTTCAAAGAAGGCATTGGTTATGCTTGGAATATATCCGCTGATGTAATAAGGGAGCATTCCAAAGATGGATATGGCTATCCATGCTAAGGTTACGATAATATATCCATCGCGCCGATTGAGTTTTCGTTCGGCTTCTCTCCCAGCATATACCAATGGAATGCCTGCTCCAACAGTAATCAAAGTGGAAAGGATGAATGCAAATAGGACCGTTTCCTTGTAGTAGAGTGACAATAACGTGCACAAGGTCATGAATCCTGCTTCGATGAACAGCAGAACTCCCATAATGCGGCATATCATCTTCCAGTTTATCATCAGGTAAAGAATTTTTCGGCTTTCTTAATCATGTTTTCCAAACAGAACACTACCACGTGGTCGTTGGGCTGGATAATGGTGTTCCCTGTTACCATAATACCTTCTCCATTACGGATAAGTCCCCCAATGGTGATACCTTTGGGAAGTCCCATATCCTTGATGGGTGATTTGGTTATCTTGGAACCTTCCTTTACCTTGAACTCGGCCACATCGGCATTGGCGAATGTCAGACATTTCACATTGGATACATCGGCATCGAGCATCATTTGGTAGATGTGGCTGGCTGCTATCTTCTTCTTGTTGATAACGGTACCTATATCCAGACTTTCGGCCATACTGATATAGTCAATGTTTTCCACCTCGGCCACGGTCTTGGTCACACCCATGCGCTTGGCTGCCAAGCATGCCAGAATGTTGGTTTCCGAGTTGTCTGTCAAGGCTACAAAAGCCTCTGTATTCTTCAATCCCTCTTCCATCAACAAATCCAGATCGCGTCCGTCTCCGTTGATTACCATCACATCATCGTCTACCAATTCAGTCAGACGGTTACAACGTTCCAAATCGTTTTCTATGATTTTAATCTTCATGTAGTCGGGCGCCAATTGGGATGCGCGTACAGAAATTCGGCTACCTCCCATAATCATGACATTCTTTACATCGGGGTAACTCTCTTTTCCTACAATCTTGCGAATGTAAGAAATGTATTTCTTGGTGGTGGTGAAGTAGACAATATCGTATAGCTTGATGATGTCATCTCCTCGGGGGATGATGGTCGCGTTTCCCCGTTTGATGGCTACGATGTGGAAAGGGATGTCTCTACCTCCCAATTCGTATAGAGGGACATCGACGATTTCAGCACTTTCTCGTATTTTGGTACCGATAAGTACGATGGCTCCTCCATTGAATTCCCACCATTGTCTGATCCAACTCATGCGGATGGCGTCTACAATTTCTTTAGCAGCCAACATTTCCGGATAAATCAATGAGTCTACTCCTAACTTGGCGAAGAATTCTTTATTTTTGGGCAACAGGTATTCGTAATTATCGATGCGTGCAACTGTTTTTTTGGCTCCTAAATTGCGGGCCAACATACAGGCAGTCATGTTCCGACTTTCTTCGGGCATGACCGCAATGAACAGGTCGGCATCGCCAACTCCCGTATTCCTTTGTCCTTGGATGGAAGTAGGTGAGGCACATACGGTCATCAAATCGAAGTTGGAGTCCATCTTGCAGAGCTTTTCCTCGTCTTCATCCATGAGGATGATGTCCTGTTTCTCTACCGATAACAGCTTGGCCAGATGGGTTCCTACTGCTCCTGCTCCTCCGATAATTATCTTCATAACCTGTCTATTTAGAGTGATAACAATACATTTTCTATGGATTGGCTATCCATGCCACAGATTTGGTACAACTCTTCGGGTTTGCCATGTTGTACAAACTTGTCGGGGATGCCTATGCGCTTCACAATGGGGGTATATCCATGGTCTGCCATAAATTCAAGTATGGCGCTTCCCATACCTCCCTTCAGCACTCCATCTTCCAAGGTAACAATCTTCTTGAACTTTTTCCCTACTTCGTGCAATAATTCCTCGTCCAATGGCTTGAGGAAACGAAGGTCGTAGTGCGCAATGCTTAGTCCGCTCTTTTCTTCGGCTTTTGCAATGGCTTGTTGGGCGGTATTGCCAATAGGTCCTAAGGTCAGTACGGCGATGTCTTCTCCTTCTTTCAATAAGCGTCCTTTGCCTGTATCGATGGCTTCCAACGGGCATCTCCATTCGGGTAATACCCCTCTGCCTCGCGGATAGCGGATAACGAACGGCCCTTGATTGGGGAGCTGGGCGGTATACATCATCTTGCGCAATTCGTGCTCATTCATGGGTGATGCAACGGTGAGGTTGGGGATGGGACGCATATATGCCAAATCGAAGGCACCATGATGGGTGGGTCCGTCTTGTCCTACCAGTCCGGCTCTGTCCAGGCAAAGCACTACATTCAATTTCTGGATGGCTACATCGTGAATCACGTTGTCGTATGCCCGTTGCATGAACGAGGAGTAGATGTTGCAGAAAGGCAACAATCCATCTTTGGCCATACCTCCCGAGAAGGTTACGGCATGTCCTTCAGCAATACCCACATCAAAACCTCTGTCGGGCATGGCTTTCATGAGTATGTTCATGGAGCATCCCGATGGCATAGCAGGGGTTACTCCCACAATCTTTTCGTTTTCTTTGGCCAGTTCCAAAAGTGTTTCACCAAAAACATCTTGGAAAAGGGGTGGCAATCCTTCCGTATCGCTGATGATACGCTCGCCCGTTTCCTTGTCGAACTTGCCGGGGGCATGCCATTCGGTAGCTGCTTTCTCGGCTGGTTCAAATCCTTTCCCCTTGGTGGTATGGATGTGCAACAATTTAGGTCCTTCCATGTCCTTGATGTCTTTCAAGACCTTGGTCAAGGTGTTGACATCGTGCCCGTCGATAGGTCCGAAGTAACGGATATTCATTCCCTCGAATACATTTTGCTGTTGGGCCAATAGTGATTTCAAGCTGTTGTTGAAACGAATCCAACGTTTTCGGCCTTCATCGTTCCAAAGTCCCCATTTGGACAAGAACTTGGAGACATTGTATCGGAAACGGTTGTATCCAGCCGATGTTTGCAGATTGAGCAAATATTGTTTCATGCCACCTACGCTTCGGTCGATGGCCATATTATTGTCGTTCAGGATAATCAGCAGGTTGTTGGGAGTAGACGAGGCATTGTTCAGCCCTTCGAAAGCCAAGCCCCCACTCATGGAGCCATCGCCGATTACAGCCACTACATGACGATTGTCTTCACCATGTTTCTTGGCAGCTACAGCCATGCCTAATGCAGCCGATATGGAGTTCGATGCATGTCCGCAAGTAAAGGTGTCGTATTCGCTTTCCTTGGGGGAAGGGAAGGGGCGGATACCATTCAATTGACGGTTGGTATGGAACTGGTCGCGTCGCCCGGTCAGTATCTTATGGCCATAGGCCTGATGGCCTACGTCCCACACAATGCGGTCGTAAGGAGTTTGGAATACATAGTGCAAGGCCACGGTCAGTTCGATGACACCGAGGCTTGATGCGAAGTGCCCTGGATTGCAAGAAAGTTCATCGATAATCTTTTGCCTCAGTTCATTGCACACCTCGGGCAATTGTGCAACATTCAGTTGGCGCAAGTCTTCGGGTGTGTTGATACTTTGCAGCATTTTATATGAATTGTCTCCTTCCATGTCTTCTTTATGTGATAAATATCATGCAAAAATAACACAAATAAGTGTATTATGCTTAAATTTGCCCGTAAATTTTAGAATGAGTGGTTGTATGATGAATTTCAGAACGCAAGTTGAAAAGCCCGAAAAAGTAACAGAAATCCGATATTCTGACCATTTGTTGCTTTTAGGTTCGTGTTTTGCTGAAAATATTGGCAAACTGTTGCTCGCAAATAAATTTTGTTGCGATGTGAATCCGTATGGCATTCTCTATAATCCGTTGTCCATTGCCAAGGCTTTGGAGGAGATGTTGGAAGGAAAAACTTATTCCGGGAAGGATTTGTTTGAGGCGGATGGAATGTGGCATAGTTGGATGCACCATAGTCATTTTTCATCGGATTCATCGGCAGAGGAATGCTTGCATCGTATCAACGGACGCTTGATGAAAGCATCGGAATCGCTTGCCTCTATGGAATGGCTGATTGTTACTTGGGGAACTGCTTTTGTGTATGAGCATGAGGGACAAGTGGTGGGAAATTGTCACAAGCAGCCCGACCGACTTTTTGTGCGTCGCAGGCTTTCGGTGGATGAGATTGTAGAAAAATGGACGGGTATCTTGTCGGACTATAAACAGCTTAATCCTTCGCTCAAGGTGCTGTTTACCGTTAGCCCTATCCGTCATGCCAAGGATGGTATGCATGGCAATCAGCTGAGCAAGAGTACGTTGTTGCTCGCCATTGACCAACTTTGTGAGAAGTTCAATAATTGCCATTACTTCCCTTCGTATGAGATACTGATGGATGAATTACGCGATTATCGCTTTTATGCCGACGATATGCTGCATCCTTCTCCTATGGCCGTGGAATACATTTGGGAGTGCTTCTGTCAAACCTATTTCAGCAAGGATACACTACAAGCCATGAAGGAATGGACAGAGATTCAGAAGGCACTCCAACATAAGCCTTTTCGCCCTCAATCGGAGGGGTATCGCCAATTTTTAAGTCAAATTATGTTAAAGATTGAACGAATGAAGCAAAAGTTCCCGTACATTGATGCCCAAAATGAAATTGAATTATGTCATACACTATCGAAAATATAGTTAATCTGTTGGATGTAAGGCGAATAGGCAATCGTGGGTCGAATATTGACTGGTTGCTGACTGATAGCCGTTCGCTTTGTTTTGCCGAAGAAACTCTTTTCTTTGCCTTGAAAAGCAAGCGCAATGATGGCCATAAGTATATTCCTGATCTTTATGAACGTGGGGTGCGCAATTTTGTGGTGAGCGATTTGCCACAGAACATGGAAGCGTATGCCGATGCCAATTTCTTGCAGACAGACAATCCACTGAAGGCTTTGCAGAAGTTGGCCGAGAAGCATCGTGCGCAATTTGATATTCCTGTGGTAGGCATTACGGGAAGTAATGGGAAAACTGTAGTTAAGGAATGGATTTATCAACTGGTCAGTCCCGACCATATCGTTACCCGTTCTCCACGAAGCTATAACTCCCAGATAGGTGTCCCCTTATCGGTTTGGCTCATGAACGAGAAGACCGAAATGGCTGTTTTCGAAGCGGGTATCTCCGAAATGAACGAAATGGAACATTTGCAAAGCATTATCCGTCCCACGATAGGGATACTGACCAATATTGGGGGAGCACATCAGGAAAATTTCTACTCGCTGAACGACAAGTGCATGGAAAAGTTGACCTTGTTCAAGGATTGTGATGTGGTGGTGTATGATGGCGACAATGAAATGATTAGCTCATGTATATCGAAATGCCTCTTTGGTGCCCGTGAAATTGCTTGGTCGAAGGTGGATAAGGAACGTCCTCTCTATATCGAATCAATCAAAAAGGGCGATACATCCACTACCATCCGATACCGTTATTTGGGAATGCCCAACGAATATACCATCCCTTTCATTGACGATGCATCGGTGGAAAATTCCCTCCATAGCCTTGCCGTGGCGCTCTATATGATGGTGTCTGCCGAAGAAATTACCCGACGGATGGCATTGCTGGAACCGGTGGCCATGCGCTTGGAAGTAAAAGAGGGCAAGAACAACTGCACACTCATTAATGACAGCTATAACTCCGATTTGGCCTCGCTCGACATTGCTCTGAACTTCATGGCCCGACGTTCGGAAGAAATGGGTAGAAAGCGTACCCTTATCCTCTCCGACTTGTTGGAAACAGGGCAAAGCAGTAAGTTCCTCTATCGTCAGGTGGCCGATTTGGTCAAGACGCATGGCGTGGACAGAATCATCGGGGTAGGTCCCGAAATCAGTGAGGCTTCTTCGCGCTTCGAGGTGGAAAAGCATTTCTTTCATACTACCGAAGAATTTTTGGCATCCGACTGGTTGCTGAACCTTCGCAATGAGATAGTGCTCATCAAAGGTTCGCGGAGTTTCCATTTCGATTTGATTACCGAACGCCTCGAACTGAAGGTGCATGAAACCATTCTCGAAATCAATCTCAATGCCTTGGTGGACAATTTGAATCATTATCGTAGCAAACTCAAGCCTGAAACCAAAATGGTGTGCATGGTCAAGGCTTCGGCTTATGGAGCAGGCTCTTATGAAATAGCCAAGACGCTTCAAGACCATCGGGTGGACTATTTGGCTGTAGCCGTGGCCGACGAAGGCTCTGAACTCCGCAAGGCGGGCATCACCAGTTCCATCATGATTATGAATCCCGAACTGACATCCTTCAAGACGCTTTTCGACTATAAACTTGAGCCCGAAGTCTACAACTTCCATCTGTTGAACGAACTGATCAAGGCTGCCGAGAAGGAAGGTGTCACCAATTTCCCTATCCATATCAAGCTCGATACAGGCATGCACCGTTTGGGCTTTGCACCTTCCGAAGTGCCCGAACTCATCCATCGCCTCAAGCGTCAGAGTGCCGTGATACCTCGTTCGGTGTTCTCGCATCTGGTGGGTAGCGACAGCACGAAGTTCGATGCCTTTACCCGTCGACAGATTGAAATGTTTGAACAGGCTACCGAGGAGCTACAATCGGCTTTCACTCATAAAATCCTCCGCCATATTTGCAATACTGCCGGTATTGCCCGTTACCCGGGAGCGCAGTTCGATATGGTGCGCTTAGGCGTGGGATTGTATGGAGTTGACCCCTTTACCAACCGTATGCTTCACAATGTAAGCACCCTCAAGACTACTATCCTGCAGATTCGCGACGTGCCGCAGGAGGAAACGGTAGGCTATAGCCGGAAGGGTAGGTTGGACCGTGATTCGCGCATTGCTGCTATCCCCATCGGTTATGCCGACGGATTGAACCGTCATTTGGGCAATGGTCGTGCCTGGTGTCTGGTGAACGGCCGGCGGGCACCTTATGTTGGGAACATCTGCATGGATGTGTGCATGATTGATGTGACGGACATCGACTGCAAGGAGGGCGACAAGGTCATCATCTTTGGCGATGGATTGCCGGTTACGGAGTTGGCGGAAATCCTCGATACCATTCCCTATGAAATTCTCACCAGTGTATCAACCCGGGTGAAGCGGGTGTATTACCAGGACTGACGGTACCCTGTGTTTTGTCCTTGGCAATGTATATATCGTTAAGCATCGTTTTGCGGGGCGGAAAACGTCGTTTTCTTCATCGTAAAACGATGCTTTCTTTTTTTGTCTCTGCTACAAAGATACAATTATAGAATAACGGTTGTCAAGTGCTCTTT